>CALMIQ010000198.1 GCA_937863965.1 uncultured Micropruina sp. | reverse complement strand
GACCGAAGGTTGTCCCATGCCCGCATCCCCGTGGCGCCTGCCCGGCGTCTGGGTGGGTTTCGTCGGCTCGGTGCTGGTCGGCGTGGGGGCCTGCAGCAACGACTTCTCGTTCAATCCGCTCGGCTGGGGGGTCGGCCCGATCGCCTCCCTGGCCGCGGCCATCGACCGCCCGACCGGCAACCTGCTGGTGGCGTCCGGCTGCGTGCTCCTCTCGCTCGGCTGGTTCCTGCTGGTGCCCCGCCCCGGACGGGCGGCGCCCAGGCTTCTGTGGCTGCTGTGGGTGGCGCCGCTGCTGGTGGTGCCGCCGGTGATGAGCGGCGATCCGTTCCTGTACGCCGATCTCGGCTGGATCATGGCCAACGGCGGCAACCCCTACGTGGACGTCCTGGGCAGCTTCGGCGGACCGTTCGAGCCCTTCGTCGACCGGTTCTGGGCGGGCAACGGCGTCGCCTACCCGCCGCTGGCGCTGGAGGTCAACCGGCTGGCGGCGCAGCTCGGGGGCATGCACCCGTACTGGGGCGTGGTCGCGCAGCGGCTGCCGGCCGTGGCCGGGGTGGCGCTGGTCGCCGCCTTCCTGCCCCGCCTCGCCGATCGCCTGAACGCCGACCGGCAGTGGGCGACCTGGCTGGGGGTGCTGAACCCGATCGTGATCGTCCACCTGATCGGCGGTGCCCACAACGACACCCTGATGGTGGGCGTGGTGGTGTTCGCGCTCTGGTTGAGCGTGCAGCGCATCCCGGTGGTCTCGGCCAGCCTGGTGCTGGCGCCGGTGGTGATCGGCCTGGCGATGGCGCTCAAACAGCAGGCCGGCCTGGCGGTGATCGCCGCAGCCGGACTGCCGGTGGCCGCCCGGATCGCCCAGCTGCCCCGGCTGCAGCGGGTGGCCGTCCTGGGCTGGCGGACGGCGGTGGCCACCCTGGTCGCGCTCATCACCTTCGTCACCGTTTCACTGGCCACCGGCCTCGGCTTCGGCTGGACCCATTGGCTGTCCCAGATGGGCCGGGCCCGCACGATGACCCTGTCGGTCGCCATCGGCGACGCCCTGAGCTGGACCGGCCAGGACTTCACCGACGCCGCGAACGCCGTCCTCGCCGTCGCGGCCCTGGGCGGACTGGCCGCGCTGCTGCTGCTGCGCCCCGAGCGTCCGCTGGAGGCGACCGCCTGGGGCTCGCTGCTGGTGCTGTTCATCAGCGAGGCGCTGCACCCCTGGTACATCGGGCTCGGTCTGGCGCTGCTCGCCCTGCTGCCGCTGGGCCGGACGGCCTCCCGGTGGGTGGTGTTCGGCACCTTCGGCTACCTGATGGCGTACGCGCTGACCAATCTGTACGTCCTGCCGGTGCTGCCGTCGATCGCCGGCGGCGTCGTCTTCGGCTCCGCCGCCTACGCCGCCTGGGCCGGGTTCGGACGCCACGACCGGCTGTGACCCAGCCGGTGGGCCGGGCCGGTGGCTAACCTAGGCTGATGCGCATCACCATTGCCGGTGCGTCCGGCCTGCTCGGACGCGCCACCGCCGCTCATCTGCGGGCCACCGGGCACGAGGTGCTCGCCCTGGTGCGCCGCGAGGCGTCCGGCCCGGACGAGCGCCGCTGGGATCCGGATTCCGGCCGGATCGCCGCCCCCGGTCTGGCCGACGTGGACGCCGTGATCAACTTCTCCGGCGCCGGCATCGCGGACGCCCGCTGGAGCGTCGAACGCAAGGCCGAGCTGCGCAGCTCGCGGCTCAACAGCACCACCACGCTGGCCGCCGCGCTGGAGCCCGGCGGACGCTGCCGGCGGCTGCTGAACGGCTCGGCGATCGGCTTCTACGGTGACACCGGCGAGACCATGGTCGACGAGGGGACGCCGCAGGGCGCCGGCTTCCTCGCCCAACTGGTCGCCGACTGGGAGCGGGCGGCGCACGCGGCACCGGTGCCCACCGCCTACCTGCGCACCGGTCAGGTGCTGACCACCGAAGGCGGCTTCCTGGGCAAGCAGCGGCTGCCGTTCCAGCTCGGCCTCGGGGGCCGGCTGGGATCGGGGCGGCAGTTCCTGTCCTGGATCCATGTCGACGACTACACCCGCGCGATCGCCCAGCTGCTCGATTCGACGCTGACCGGCCCGGTCAACCTGTGCGGCCCGAACCCGGTGACCAACGCCCGGTTCACGGCCGCCTTCGCGCAGGCGCTGAACCGCCCGGCGCTGATCCCGATACCGCTGCCCGCGCTGCGGCTGATGTTCGGCTCCGAGATGGTGGACGAGGCACTGCTCAGCGGCACCCGCGTCCAGCCCCGCCGACTGCTCGACGACGGGTTCGAGTTCGACCATCCCGAGCTCGACGAGGCGCT
>CALMIQ010000197.1 GCA_937863965.1 uncultured Micropruina sp. | reverse complement strand
AGCGGGAGTACTCGCTCCAGTTCATCCCGAACTGGAACTCCTGGACGATGCCGGTCACCACGCCCATCGCGAAGTTGATCAGGAAGAGCTTTCCGTAGAACTTGGTCAGCCGCAGGAACTTGTCGTCGCCGGTCCGCAGCCACAGGGTCTGGAAGATCGCCACGATGAACGACAGGGCCAGCGTGATTGGCACGAAAAACCAGTGATAAACCGTGGTGATGCCGAACTGCCACCGAGCGATCGTGACCGGATCCATGTCGGTAATGTACCCGGTCGGGCGTGGCGCCGGACCCCCACTGCGACGACCGGCTGCGTCCGGCGCCGTGACGCTCACCTGAGCCCGAACTCCGGACGAGATGTACTACAACCTGTCGTAGACGAACGAAAGAGGCATAGGATGCTGCCATGCCGGTGTTCGGCGACCTGGAACAGGCCGTGATGGAGGTGCTGTGGGCGAGTCCCACGGCACTATCGGTGCGCGACGTCCAGGCCGAGCTCGCCGCCGAACGGGGCCTCGCCTACACCACCGTGATGACCGTGATGGACCGGCTGGCGAAGAAGGGCCAGCTGAACCGCGAACTCGACGGCCGCGCCTGGCGCTACAGCCCCGTCTACACCTGGGCGCAGCTGGTCAGCGACGAGATCGTCGCGCTGCTGAACAGCGGCCCGCCCGAGCTGCGCGACGAGGTGCTCGAGGACGTCCGTCAGCGCGTGCGCTGAGCCCGGGCCCGTTCTCAGCGGGCACGCTCCGGCACCGGGCGGAAGGCGATCCGGTCGCCCGGACGGGCCTGCGCCAGCGCGTCGCTCGCCGCCTCGGTCAGGACGCCGGCCACCGGATAGCCGCCGGTGACCGGGTGGTCGGCGCCGAAGACGACCGGGCGGCCGTCCGGCGGCACCTGGATGGAGCCGCGCACCATCGGCTCGCTGGGTAGCTCGCGACCCTGTTTCGACCGGTGCCGGACGAGCGGACGTCCGCTCAGCCGGACGCCGACCCGGTCGCTCTGCTCGGACACGGTCCACTCCTGCCCGGCCAGTTCGCCGGGCTCGGCCAGCCAGTCGGTGCGGGGCCCTGGCAGCACGTCCAGCTCCAGGGCCCCGGTGCCCAGGGACGCCGTCGGGGCGTGGTCGACGCCGGCGAAGGAGCGCACGCCCTCCGGCGTCCGGATCGACAGCACGTCGCCCGCCGCGACCGGCGGTGGGCCGACGCCGGAGAGGGTGTCGGTGCTCACCGAGCCCAGCGTCGGCGGCACCTCGAACCCGCCGGCCACGCACAGGTAGCCGCGCAACCCGGCCCGCGGGACCCCCAGCCGCAACTCCTGCCCGGCACGCAGATAGACCGGCCCGCCGTGGGTCGCCGGGCGTCCGTCCACCGTGGGTGCGCAGTCGGCGCCGGTCAGCACCGCCAGGCAACTGGACATCGCCCGCACCGCCAGCCCGCCGAGCATCACCTCCAGGGCCGCCGCTCCCGGCGGATTGCCGGCCAACCGGTTGCCGAGCCGGTAGGACGCCCGGTCCGCGGCCCCCGATGCGCCGACCCCGATCGCCGCGAACCCCGGACGCCCCTCGTCCACCAGCAGCGCGAGCGGCCCGGTGGCGAGGACGGCGAGACCCGGCCCCCGGTGCTCGGGCCGGCCGAGACCGTGGACGGCGGGCACGATCGCCGCACCGTCATCCCGGGCTCGACCCGGGAGCTCTGCCCGCGGGTCGAGGTCCCGGCGTTCGCCGGGATGACGGGAGGAGTCGGGTGGACGGGAGGAGTCGGGTGGACGGGAGGAGTCGGGTGGACGGGAGGAGTCGGGAGGGCACTCATCCACCGCACGGAAGCGCACCCGGCGTCCGGGTTGCAGCAGCGCGGGTGGGTCGCGGTCGGGATCCCACAGCACCGCGTCGGTGCGGCCGATCAGCTGCCAGCCGCCGGGGGAGGCGCGCGGGTAGATCCCGCTGAACGGCCCGGCCAGGCCGACGGCGCCGGCCGGCACCCGGGTCCGCGGCTCGGCGCGCCGCGGGACCTGCAGCCGCTCGTCGCCGCCGGCCAGGTAGGCGAAGCCGGGCGCGAAGCCGCCGAAGGCGACCGCCCAATCCGTTCCGGTGTGCGCCGCGATCACCGCCGCCCGTTCCAGGCCGGTGATCCGGGCCACCTCGGCCAGATCCTCGCCGTCGTAGCACACGCCGATCTCGATCGGTTCGGCGGCGTCCGGCCTCGTCATGACGCCATCCAGAGCGGCGAGGAGTTCGGCGACGGCGGCACGGACGCCGGGCAGGGCGGCGGGCTCGGCGACACCCAGCAGGACCGTGGTGGCCGCCGGGACGATGTCGGTCACGGCCGTGAACGCGCCGGTTCCGGCCAGCGGCGCCAGCGCGGACCGCAGCGCCAGCACGGCGTCCAATCCGTCCACCTCGACCAGCACGGCACGCTCACCGCAGGGCAGCAGCCGGCCGTCCATCAGGCGAAGGCCCTCACCTCGACACCGGCGGCGGCCAGCACCTCGCGCACCCGGCGGGCCATCTCCACCGCGCCGGGCGAGTCGCCGTGGGTGCACACCGACTCGGCGCGCAGCCGGACCTCGGTGCCGTCGACGGCGGTGATCACGCCGTCACGGACCAGGCGCAGGACGCGGTCGGCCGCGGCCTCGGGGTCGTGGATCAGGTCACCGGGCTGGCCGCGCGGCACCAGGGTGCCGGCGGCGGTGTAGCCGCGGTCGACGAACGCCTCGGCCACCGTCCGCAGGCCCTCGGTGCGGGCGATGTCCAGCATCATCCCGCCCGGCAGGCCGAGCAGCGGCAGGGACCGGTCGAAGGCGGTCACCGCCGTCACGACCGCCCGGGCATGTTCCTCGTGATGGACGACGGTGTTGTACAGGGCGCCGTGCGGCTTCACGTAGGCCAGCGACGTGCCGGCGGCGACGCACATCGCATGCAACGCGCCGAGCTGGTACAGCACGTCGGCACGCAGCTCGGCCTCCGAGCAGTCCAGGAACCGGCGTCCGAAACCGGCCAGGTCGCGGTAGGACACCTGCGCGCCGATCCGGACGCCGCGCCGTGCGGCCAGCGCGCAGGTGCGTTCCAGGGTGAGCGGGTCGCCGGCGTGGAATCCGCAGGACACATTCGCGCTGGTGACGATCTCGAGCATGGCCTCGTCGTCGCCGAGGCGCCACGAGCCGTACGACTCGCCCAGGTCGGCGTTGAGGTCGATCATCGCCATGCCGCAACAGTAGTGGTGGGGGTGGACGGCCGGACGCCGCGATCAGTCCGCGCGCGGGGCGTACATGATCACGGCGACCCCGACCAGGCAGATCATGGCGCCGAGGACGTCGTAGCGGTCGGGGCGGAAGCCGTCCATGACCATGCCCCAGGCCAGCGAGCCGGCGACGAAGACGCCGCCGTAGGCGGCCAGGATGCGGCCGAAGTTGGGGTCGGGCTGCAGGGTGGCGACGAAGCCGTACAGGCCGAGGGCGATCACCCCGGCGCCGACCCAGATCCAGCCGCGGTGCTCCCGGACGCCCTGCCAGACCAGCCAGGCGCCGCCGATCTCGGCGAGGGCCGCGGCGACGAACAGGGCGATCGATCTCAGCGTGTCCATGGCTGCATTCTCCCCGCGACGCCGAATGGTCCGTGATCACCGGCGACGGTGTGGCGGCCGTGACCGACAGCGGCCTCCGGGGAGACACGCCGCCGGAGGAGTTGTGGGAATGTCGCTGCGCCCGGTCGTCGTTGAGCCGTTCGTGACCGAGCGACCGCTGACCGATGTCCCCCTGTCCATCCTCGACCTCGCCCAGGTGCGTTCCGGCGAGTCCGTCGCGGACGCCCTCGCCGCCACCGTGTCGCTGGCGCAGCAGGCGGAACGCTGGGGGTATCGCCGGGTCTGGTACGCCGAACACCACAACATGCCGACCATCGCGTCGTCGGCGACCGCGGTGCTGATCGCGCACGTCGCAGCGCACACCTCGACGATCCGGCTGGGTGCGGGCGGCGTGATGCTGCCCAACCATGCGCCGCTGATCATCGCCGAACAGTTCGGCACCCTCGCCGAGTTGCATCCGGGTCGGATCGACCTCGGGCTGGGTCGCGCGCCGGGCACCGACCAGGTCACCGTCCGGGCGCTGCGCCGGACGCCCGAGGCGGCCGACACCTTCCCCCGCGACGTGCAGGAGTTGCAGGGCTTCCTCGCCGACTCCGTCGTTCCCGGGGTTGCGGCCACGCCCGGCGCCGGCACCCGGGTCCCCTTGTACATCCTGGGTTCGTCGCTGTTCGGCGCCCAGCTGTCCGCCGCGCTCGGGCTGCCCTACGCGTTCGCGTCGCACTTCGCCCCGGACGCCCTGGAGGCGGCGGTGGCCACCTACCGGCGCGACTTCCGGCC
>CALMIQ010000196.1 GCA_937863965.1 uncultured Micropruina sp. | reverse complement strand
GACGAGAACGGGTTGTTGCCGGGACGTGGTGCACCGGGACGCCGGGCGGCGCCGCCGGAGCCGGGCAGCCCGCCGGTGCCACCGGGACGCGGCATCGGCCGGGCTCCCGGACGCGGCGCGGCTCCGCCGGGACCGGGCGTGGGCCGTGCACCGGTGGTGGGGGTGCCACCATCGGAGGCAGCGGGGCGCTGCGGGGCCGCCGGACGCTGCTGCTGCGGCGCGGCGGGGCGCGGCTGCGGCGCGCTGGGCCGGGCCTGCGGGGCGCTCGGACGCGGCTGCGGGGCCGCCGACGGACGCGGCTGCGGCGTCCGCTGGGCCGGGGCGGGCGCACTGGACGCCTCGGAAGCCGGCGCGGCGGCCGGAGCCGGGGCCGACGGACGGGGGGTGGGCGCGCCCGGCCTGGCCGGGGTCCGGCCCGCCGGGGCCTTGGCGGGCGCCTTGGCTGCGGGTGCGCTGCCGGCCTTCTCGGCGGCCATGCGCTCGTTGAGCCGCCGGACGACCGGCGGTTCGATGGTGGACGAAGCGGACCGGACGAACTCGCCCATGTCGTTCAGCTTCTTGAGAAGATCTTTGCTTTCGAGTCCGAGCTCCTTGGCGAGCTCGTAGACGCGGACCTTGGCCACTACTCTCCTTCAGGTCCGCGCTGCGCGGACCAGCTAGTCGTTGTTGCTCATTTCGAGGTACTCATCGAGTGGTCATGAGCGTTAGCCCACTTTCTGGTTGGGATCCGCCCCGAACGGGCGGAGGCGCACCTGCGAGTGTATCGCCGTCGCCCCCGAATCACCCAAACGCCCGCATCACCCGGTCGGGAGCGCGCTCAGTGCGTCGGCGACGACGGCCTGGTCCAGGCTGCGGCGCAGGCCGCGTCCGATCGCCCGGGACTTCAGCGCGCGGGGGGCGCACGCGGGATGGAGGTAGACGCCCCGGCCCGGCAGCCGCTGGCGTTCGTCGATCAGCACGCCGGAGGCGCCGTCCCAGACCAGCCGCAGCAGGGTGGGCTTGTCGGCGCGCTGCCGGCAGCCGGCGCACATCCGCTGGGGAACCGTCACGGCGTCCGAGGCTAACAGCCGAAGCACAGGCAGGGCCCAGCGTCCGCTACGAAACGGCCGGTTGAGTAGGGGCCATGAACGAAACGACCGACATCGCGACCGGCCAGGCGGAAGGGCTCATCGGCGGGAGCGCTGGGAAGGGAGGACGCCCCTGACCGCATGATCGCAGATTCCCCTCGAGACCCGGCCGTCCCACCCCGTGGGCGGCCGGGTTCGGCGTGCTGGGACGAAGTTGGTGCCGGGCCGGGAGCGCCTCTCGGCGCGTGGCCGCTCGCAGCGGCAAGTTTTGGAGCCCGGGGCTACCTCAGCCCGACACCGATCGACCATCATAGGCCTCCGCCTCCCGTGGCCCAACTCCGCCGCCCCACTACCGCAGGGCGTCCGCGCGCCACAGCCGGGCACAGGCGGTGAGGTCGGCCGCCATCTCCTGCAGCTTCGCGGCCCGGGCCACCTGCTCGGTGCCGGGCAGTTCGGCGCTGCCCGCGGAGGTCACGTGGCAGAAGGCGGCGGCCCGCTCCAGCGCGACGGCGAAGTCACCGGTGAACGCGCCGCGCATCAGGTCGTCGGCGACCCGGCGGACGTCCTCGGGTCGCGGTGGTTCGATGCCGGCCACCACGTGGTTCGGCTCGGTGAACCGCACCCCGGCGGAGTAGCAGCGGGCCACCCCGGCAGAGTCGGTGCGCATCCATTCCCGCAGGAAGTACAGCCGCCACAACGCGCCGGGCAGCGTCCGGGCCGGCCGGGACGACCACAGGTCGGCCAGCGTGGACAGCCCGATCTCGCCGACCAGGTCGACCAGCCGCTCGGTCACCGACGGGTCCTCGGCGGCGCGTCCGGTGCGCAGCAGGACGGCCGCGGTCTCATGGGCGGCGTGCAATTGGGCGATCGGGTCAGACCCCTCACCCATCAGTTCGAGCAGGGCCGGATCGCGGAACGCCGGACGGCGGGGACGACGTGGTTCGGACGGCACCCCGACAGGCTAGCCGCCCCGATCGTCATCCCGGGCTCGACCCGGGATCCCGGTGGAGATCCCGGCGTCCGCCGGGATGACGAGAATGCCTACGCCTGGGTGTCGGGGCGGATGTCGATCCGCCAGCCGGTCAGCCGGGCGGCCAGCCGGGCGTTCTGGCCCTCACGTCCGATCGCCAGGGAGAGCTGGTAGTCGGGCACGATCGCCCGGGCGGCGCGCGCGGTGGCGTCCGTCACGATCACCTGCGACACCTTGGCCGGCGACAGGGCTTCCTTGACGAAGATCGTCGGGTCGGCGGAGTAGTCGATGATGTCGATCTTCTCCTCGTTGAGTTCGTGCATCACGGCCCGCACCCGCTGCCCCATCGGCCCGATGCAGGCGCCCTTGGCCGAGACGTCCGGGTTGTGCGACAGCACCGCGATCTTGGTGCGGTGGCCGGCCTCGCGGGCGATCGCCTTGATCTCGACGATGCCCTGCTCGATCTCGGGCACCTCCAGCCGGAACAGCTTCTGCACCAGGTTCGGGTGCGTCCGGGAGACCACCACCTGCGGCCCGCGCAACTCGCGGCGCACCGACACCACGTAGACCCGCAGCCGCTTGCCGTGGGAGTAGTCCTCGCCGGGCACCTGCTCGGCCTGCGGCATGATCGCCTCGATGCTGCCCAGGTCCACCCGCACGGTGCGCGAATCGCGGTCCTGCTGGACGACGCCGACCACGATGTCGCCCTCGACGGCGGAGAAGTGGCCGTACTTCTGGTCGTCCTCGGCCTGCCGGATGCGCTGGTAGATCACCTGGCGGGCGGTGGTCGCGGCGACCCGCCCGAAGCCGGCCGGGGTGTCGTCGTACTCGCCGATCTTCTCGCCCTCCTCGTCCAGCTCGGGGGCGAAGACGGTCACGTGCCCGGTCTTGCGGTCGAGCTCGACCCGGGCGCCGGGGACGGCCCCGTCGGTCTTCTCGTACGCGTTCAGCATGGCGTCCTCGAGCGCGCCGACCAGGACGTTCATCGGGATCTCGCGGTCACGCTCCAATGCCCGCAGGGCCTCCATGTCGATGTCCATGTCACTCCTCGTCGTCGTCGATGCTGCGGTTGAGTTCGACCTGCACCACGGCCCGGTTGATCGCCTCCACGGGCAGCGTCCGCGGCGTCCCGGCGACGTCCAGCGTGACGTCGGTCCCGGTGACGCCGGCGATCCGTCCGGTGATGTCGCCCTCGGCGGTGGTCGCGGTGATCAGCCGGCCGGTGTTGCGCCGGTAGTGCTTGGGTTCGGTCAGCGGCCGGCTCACGCCGCGCGAGGACACCTCCAGGGTCCAGGGACGGCTGCCCATCACGGGCGCATCGTCGAGCACCCGGGAGATCCCGCGGGTGGCGTCGGCGATCTCGTCCAGCGAGGGGCCGCGGCCCTTGGGACCGTCGCCGTCGAGGAAGATCCGGACCACCCGGCGCTTGCCGGCCGGCATGATCTCGACCCGGTCGACCTCCAGTCCGCAGGAGACGACCACGGGAGTCACCAGCTCCGAAATGGTCACTGGGTCCATGGGGGTCCTCCTCGATCCGGTTTTTCGGTGCAGTTGTCGGCCGCTGCGGCCGTCCACGGAGTTTACCCGGTACCGTCGGGCCGTGATCGGACGCCGGGTGCTGCTGCTGGGCGGCGCCTTCGCGCTGGCCGGCTGCACGTTCGGCGAGAACATCGAGTGGCTGCCCTGGAGCGCCCCCGAGCCGCTGCCGGTCGAGATTCCCGCGGGTGTGATCGAGCGCGTCGCCCGGACATCCGCGCTGGCCGCGCACCTGGTCAGCAACGCCACCGCCTGGAAGCTGACCGGGCGGCGCGTCCGCACCCTGGAGTGGTTCCGGACGACCACCGCCCAGCATCTGCAGGTGCTGGCCTCCGGCGACCCGGCCCGCCGGCAGCACGCCACCGCGCCACCATCGAGCCTGCCCTCGCCCTCGCCCACGCAGCCGACGGCCGCGGCGACCCAGGCCGCGCTGACCAGGGAGCTGACCGCGCTGCGCACGACCCACCGGACGGCGGCGCTGGCGGCGTCCGGCCAGGCCGCGCTGCTGTGGGCGTCCCTGGCGGCCTTCAGCGGGACGGCCGCGCTGACGCTGCCCGCCGGCACCGAGGCCCTCGGCGACGACGGCACGGAGCTCGCCCCCGACCCGGCCGGCACCGGGACCGATCGCATCCTGCAGTTGGCCGCGCAGGCCGGGTACGCCTACGAGATGGCGCTGGCCGCCACCGGGCTGAGCAAGGCCGACGCCGCCGCGCTGCGCTCCCGGCTCGGGCAGTGGCGAACGCTGCGCGACGCAATCCTCACCGCCACCCCCGGTGCGGACGCCGGCCCTCCCCCGATCGGCTACGACCTCCGGCCCGCTCGGAACCGCACTGCCGCCTGGCAACTCGCCGCCCAGACCGAGGCTGCCGCGGTGCCGATGCTCGGCGCCTGGCTGGCCGGGACGTCCTCGGCGACCGAAAGGCGGCTCGGGGTCGATGCGCTCGGAACCAGCAACACGGCACTCGTCCGCTTCGGTGGGGCCGCGCTGCGCTGGCCCGGTTGGCCCGGCTGACAGGCACTGACGACATTGGTCCGGCCCAGGCAGCCCGTCAGCCCAGGTAGGTGAACCAGGTGTCCCAGGCGAGCTTGACCGCCAGGGCCGCGACCACCAGCAGGAACACCTTCCGGACGAATCCGTTGCCGTGCTTCAGCGCCGTCCGGGCACCCAGGAAGCCGCCGGTCAGGTTCGCCGCTCCCATCGCCAGCCCGAGCCCCCACAGCAGGTTGCCGGTGAGGGCGAAGGCCACGATCGCGGCCAGGTTCGTGGTCAGGTTGGCGAGTTTCGCCAGGGCGCTGGAGGCCAGGAAGTCGTGACCGATCACCGACACCAGCGCGATCACGAAGAAGGTGCCGGTACCGGGGCCGATGAAGCCGTCCCAGGCGCCGACGACCGCGCCGATCGCGGCCATCCGCAGCCGGGCGTCGTTGCCGGTGTGCTTCACGTGGCCGTGCAGGCCCAGGTGCGGCCGCCGCCAGGTGTACCACCCCACGCCGACGACGGCGCACAGCACCAGCGGGGTGAAGTGCTGCCGGGGTAGGAAGTGGGTCAGCTGGGCACCCGACGCGGACCCGATCGCTGCCATCGCCAGCAGCGGCCAGGCCAGCGACCAGTCCACCCGGATCGATCGCAGATAGGTGGCGGCGGCGGTCGCCGTGCCGAGGAACGACGGCAGCTTGTTGGTGCCGGCGATCGTCGCCACCGGGGCGTCGGCGGGCAGCCCGATCAGCAGCGCGGGCAACTGGATCAGTCCCCCGCCTCCCACGACGGCGTCCACCCAGCCGGCCAGGAACGCCGCCAGCACCAGCAGCGCCAGGGTGAGCAGCGGAAGCTCGAGCCCGGTGAGCATCAGGGACGCAACACCATCAGGGGCGCAGCAGGGCGATCAGTTCCTCGGCGGCACCGTCGGCGTTCAGCTCGCGTCGCTCGCCGCTGGCCCGGTCGCGCACCTCGATCAGTCCGGACGCGAGACCGCGTCCGATCACCACCGTGGTCGGCATGCCCAGCACCTCGGCGTCGGTGAACTTCACCCCCGGGCTGGCCTTCCGGTCGTCCAGCAGCACCTCCAGGCCGGCCGCCGACAGCTCCAGCGCCAGCCGCTCGGCGTAGTCGGCCATGGCGGCGTCCTTGCCGGTCGGCACGATCTGGACGTCGAACGGCGCCAGCGCCCGCGGCCAGACGAGGCCGCGCTCGTCGCAGTGGGTCTCGGCGACCGCCGCGACCGCGCGGGACACGCCCACCCCGTAGGAGCCCATCGTGACGGTGACCAGCTTGCCGTTCTCGTTGAGCACCTTGAGCCCGAGCGCCTCGGCGTACTTGCGGCCCAGCTGGAAGATGTGGCCCATCTCGATCCCCCGCGCCAGCGACAGCGGACCCGAGCCGTCCGGGGCCGGGTCGCCCTCGCGGATCTCGGCGACGTCGAGGACGCCGTCCGAGGCGAAGTCGCGCCCGCAGACCAGGTCGTAGACGTGGTTGCCGGCGGAGTTGGCGCCGGTGATCCAGCGGGTGCCGGGTACCACGGCCGGATCGGTCAGGTAGCGCACCCGGCCGGCCGGCGGCTCGTCCCCGTCGAACTCGCCCAGGCCGAGCGCCCCCGGACCGATGTAGCCCTTCACCAGATCCGGGTAGGCCTCGAAGTCGGTCTCGCCGAACGGCTCCACCTCCGCGGGCGCGACGGCGGCCTCCAGCCGCTTCAGGTCCACCTCGCGGTCGCCCGGCAGGCCGATCGCCAGCGGCGTCCGGGAGCCGTCGGGGTAAGCCAGCATGAACACCACGTTCTTCAGCGTGTCGGACGCCCGCCAGGGCCGGTCCGGACGCGGGAACCGCGCGTTGCTCAACGCCACCAGCGTGTCGATGGTCGGGGTGTCCGGGGTGTCCTCGACGTGCGCCGCCGGCAGCCCGGAGGCGTCCACCTCCGCGGCCAGCGGCCGGACGACGGCCTCGACATTGGCGGCATACCCGCCCGGCGAGCGGACGAAGGTGTCCTCACCCGACTCGGCGACCGCCAGGAACTCCTCGGACGCCGAGCCGCCCATCGCGCCGGACGTCGCCCGGACGATGACGAACTCCAGCCCGAGCCGGTTCATGATCGCGATGTAGGCCTGCCGATGCGCCTGGTAGGACGCCTCCAGCCCGGCGTCGTCGACGTCGAAGGAGTAGGAGTCCTTCATCACGAACTCGCGGCCGCGCAGGATGCCGGCCCGGGGCCGCGCCTCGTCGCGGTACTTGGTCTGGATCTGGTACAGGCTCAGCGGAAGGTCCTTGTAGGAGCTGTACAGGTCCTTCACCAGCAGGGTGAACATCTCCTCGTGCGTGGGACCGAGCAGGTAGTCGCCGCCCTTCCGGTCGGCGAGCCGGAACAGGTTGGGCCCGTATTCCGTCCACCGGTTCGTCGCCTCGTAGGGCTCGCGCGGCAGCAGCGCCGGAAAGCGCACCTCCTGGGCGCCGATGGCGTCCATCTCTTCGCGGACGATGGCCTCCACCTTGGCAAGAACCCGCAGGCCCAGCGGCAGCCAGCTGTAGATCCCCGGGGCGGCGCGCCGGATGTAGCCGGCGCGGACCAGCCACCGATGGCTGGCGACCTCGGCGTCGGCCGGGTCGTCGCGCAGCGTGCGGACGAACAACTTGGACAGGCGGGTGATCACGTCGCAGACCTCTCTTGACACACACGAGGTCGCAGACCTCCCTCGACAGACGGCAGGGGCAAGCCTAACGGCCCGCGCCGCGGTGACCGGACCGCCGGGGGATGCGCGGACCGGCGGTGACGGGCGGCGTGGGAAGTCGGCATCACTGATCTACGGAATCGTGCGGCTCACTTGCGAGCAAAACCATATATCGCTTAGGTTTCAGCCGTGCCCGGTAGCGGTGCCGCTGTCCCGCACATCTCGAACTTCGACGCAACATCTGGCCAAAGGAGGCTGGTCATGTCCTCAGCAGAAGGTACGGCCGCCGGTGATCCCGTAGGGACGACCGCAACGAACCCGCACGACCATCATTGGTTCACCGAACCGACCGAGCCGGCGAAGCCCATCTACGTGGCGTGGCTACTCATCGCCCAGCTGGTCTTCTTCATCGCCCTGCTCGGCCCCGCCATCGTGGGTATCGGCATCAAGATCCAGTCGCTGGTGCATGCGGGTGTCATCGACGCCAACGGTGCCACCGGCGCCGCGGGCGTCCTCGGCGGCGTCGGCGCCATCTTCGCCACGCTGGCCAACGGGGTGTTCGGACGCGTCTCCGACCGCACGACGTCGAAGTGGGGCCGCCGGCGCATCTGGATCGTGCTCGGCACCGTCCTGATGACCGCCGCCTTCGCGATCATGGCGCTCGCCCCGAGCCTGATGATGGCCACGGTCGGCTGGGCGCTCGCTCAGCTGGGCGCCAACATGACCCTGGCACCGTTCGTCGCCACCGTCGCCGACCAGGTGCCCAAGTTCCAGCGCGGCACCATCACCGCCTCCCTGGGCATCGCCCAGAACGTCGGCATCCTCGGCGGCGTCTACGTCGCCGAGTGGTTCGCCAACGACCTGTTCATCATGTTCGTCGCCCCGTCGATCCTGGCCATCGGCGCGATGCTCGTCTTCGCCTTCGTGCTGCCCGACAAGGTGCTGGCCACCAAGCCGCCGAAGGCCGATCTCCGCGACTGGATCGAGACCTTCTGGGTCAGCCCGGCCAAGCACCCCGACTACGCCCTGGCCTGGTGGTCGCGGTTCCTGATCACCTTTCGCCAGCTTCGGCTTCACCGCCTTCCGGTACTTCTACCTGCTGAACCACGTGGAGGTCCCCGAGGCGCAGATCCCGAGCGTCATCTCCACCAGCGTGCTGATCTACACGATCGCGCTGGTGGCCTCCAGCTACGTCGCGGGCAAGCTGTCGGACAAGATCGGCAAGCGGAAGGTCTTCGTCTGGAGCTCCACCGCCCTGTTCGCGATCGGCACCTTCGCGCTGATCTACGTCTACGACGTTCCGACCTTCTACATCCTCGAAGCCGTCCTGGGCCTGGCCTACGGCATCTATGTGGGCGTCGATCTGGCGCTGGTCGTCGACGTGCTGCCCAACCCGGACGACGCCGGCAAGGACCTGGGCGTGTTCAAAATCGCCAACGCGCTGCCGCAGACCTTCGCCCCGATGATCGGCGCGATCATCGTCTACGTCAACGACCCGACCGGCAACAACTACATGTTGTGGTTCTCGATCTGTGCCGTGGCGGGCCTATTGGGTGCCGCCGTGATCTTCCCGATCAAGAAGGTCAAATAGCCACCGCCCACTGACCCGGAACCAAGGGGCGCGGCCGATCGCGAGCACGGTCGGCCGCGCCCCTTTACCTACCCATGAAAGGACCCGATATGACATCGGACACCACCGCCGCGGCTTGGGACACCCCGGAGACCGCCGAGCGTGTCGAGGCGCTGCTGGCCCAGATGACCCTCGACGAGAAGATCGCCTACGTCACCGGCGAGGTGAACTGGAACTACGGCTTCTACGCCCGCCCCCTGGAGCGCCTGGGTCTGCCGGCGCTGCAGATGGCGGACGGCCCGGCCGGCGTCCGGATCAACAAGGGCGACGTGCACGAGGGCACCGCCACGGCGCTGCCGACACCCATCGCACTGGCCGCGACCTGGGAGCCCGAGTTGGCCCGCGAGTACGGCGCGGTGATCGGCGACGAGTGCCACCTGACCGACCACAACGTCTCCCTCGGGCCGGCGGTGGACATCGCCCGGGTGCCGGTGGGCGGCCGGACGTTCGAGTCCTACGGCGAGGACCCCCTGCTGGCCTCGCGGATCGGGGTGGCGTTCGTGCAGGGCCTCCAGGCCCAGGGCGTGCAGGCGTGCGCCAAGCACTTCGCCATCAACAACCAGGAGGACCACCGCAACAGCGTCGATGCGGTGATCGACGAGCGGACGATGCACGAGCTCTACCTGAAGCCGTTCCAGGCGCTGGTGCGCGACGGCGAGGTGGCGTCCATGATGGCCTCGTTCAACCGGGTCAACGGCGAGTTCGCCTGCGAGAACCCCACCCTGCTCACCGACATCCTGCGCGACCGCTACGGCTTCCGCGGCTGGATCATGAGCGACTACGGCGCCAACCACTCCACCGCGCCCGCCGCGAACGCCGGCCTCGACCAGGAGCAGCCCGGCGAGGGCCACTGGGGGGGCCAGCTCTGGCAGGCCGTGCAGAACGGCGAGGTCTCCGAGACCGTCCTCGACGAGAAGGTGCGCAACATCCTGCGTCCGCTGGTCGGCATGGGCCAGCTGGAGAATCCCGCCGTCATCGAGGACTTCGACGTCGACGGCCATCACGCGATCGCGCAGCGGATCGCCGAGCAGGCGATGGTGTTGCTGCGCAACGACGGCGTGCTGCCGTTGCAGGGGGTGCGCAAGGTCGCGCTGATCGGGCCCGACGTGGATGCCGTGGGCGCCCGCGGCGGTGGCAGCTCGATGGTCCGCGGCACCTTGGGCGTCTCGCCGCTGGAGGGCCTGCAGAAGGCGCTCGGCGACGACGTCGAGGTGACCGTCGCCTACGGCTCGGATCCGGTGACCCCGGCCGCGCTGCTGCCCGGGCCGGACGCCATCCCGTCCAGCTTCTTCCGGACGCCGGACGGCGAGCGCGGCCTGAAGGCCGAGTTCTGGACGAACACCGACTTCGCCGGCGACCCGTTCCTGACCCGCACCGAGGGCCAGATCGACCTGAACCTGGGCTTCCACAACTTCCCGGGCTTCAACGCGGGCTCGCCGCGCTACGAGCCCCTGCCGACCGAGCTCAACGGCCAGGCCTCGATGCGCTACACCGGCACGCTGACGGTGCCGGTCACCGGCGTGTACCGGTTCACGATCGTCGCCCTGGGCAGCTACTCCTTCACCCTGGACGGCGCCGTGCGCGCCGCCGCGGAGTCCGGCCCGGAGACCGCCGTGACCGAGGTGGAGCCCGAGTCGGTGCCGTCCGCGGCAGAGGTCGAGGAGGCCGTCGCGGGTCCGCTCGCCGAGAGCCTGCCCCAGCCGTACACCTGGACCGACGCCGCCGGCGACGCGAACCCCGAGGTGGTCACGATCGACGCCCGGCTGGAGGCCGGCCGTGCCTACGACCTGCGCTTCGACTACGCGGCCAACACGCCGGCGCAGGGCTTCCTGATCGGTGCCCGCGTGCGCCTCGCCTGGACGCCGCCGGCCGGCGTCTTCGCACCCGAGTTCGAGGAGGCCGCGACCCTGGCCCGCGAGTCCGATGTGGCCGTGGTCGCGGTCCGCACCTACGAGGCCGAGGCCGACGACCGTCCGCACCTGGGTCTGCCGTGCGGCCAGGACGACATGATCCGGGCCGTGCTGGCCAGCGGCACGCCCACCGTGGTCGTGCTGATGACCGGCAGCCCGGTCGACGTCACCCGCTGGGGCGCCGAACCCGCTGCCCTGCTGCAGGCCTGGTTCCCGGGCCAGGCCCAGGGCGATGCGCTCGCGCGGGTGCTGACCGGTGCCGTCGAGCCGAGCGGCCGGCTGCCGCTGACCATTCCGGCGTCGCTGGGCGACACCCCGGCGGCCGATCCGGCGACCTACCCGGGCGTGGACGGCCAGGTCCACTACACCGAGGGTGTCATGGTCGGCTACCGCGGCATCACCGCTGACGGCCCCCGGCCGGCCTACCCGTTCGGCCACGGCCTGGCCTACACCGAGTTCGCCTACAGCGACCTGGAGGTGACGCCGGGCACGGGCGACGAGGTCGCCACGATCGCGGTCAAGGTCACCAACACCGGCGGCCGGCCGGGCACGGAGGTCGTCCAGGTCTACGTCGGCGAGCTGCCGGTGCCCGTCCCGACGCCCGCGGTGCAGCTGGCCGGGTTCGGCCGGGTCGAGCTCGAGCCGGGGGCGTCGGAACGTGTCGCGGTGGCGATTCCACGCGACGCCGTGTCCTACTACGACGTCGAGTCGCACGACTTCGTCTCGGCCCAGGGTGCCGTCGAGGTGCACGTCGGCGCCTCCTCGGCCGACCTGCGGCTGAGCGGAACGGTGCAGGCGTGACCACACCCCGGTACCTCAACCGGCGGGTCTCGGTGGCCAACCGGGTGGCGGATCTTCTCGCCCGGATGAGTGTCGAGGACAAGGTCGGCCAGATGTTGCAGCTCGATGCCCGGGAGGATCTCGACGACCAGGTCCTCCGGATCGGCGTCGGGTCGATCCTGCACACCTCCCCCGAACGGGTGATCCGTGCCCACGAGCTGACCGAGCAGACCCGGCTGCGGATTCCGCTGCTGATCGGCGAGGACTGCATCCACGGGCACTCGTTCTGGGAGGGGGCGACCATCTTCCCGACCCAGTTGGGGATGGCCGCCTCCTGGGACCCCGACCTGCTGGAGCGGGTCGCCCGGGCGACCGCGGTCGAGGTTGCGGCCACCGGGGTGCACTGGACCTTCTCACCGGTGCTGTGCATCGCCCGGGACCTGCGCTGGGGCCGGGTCGACGAGACCTTCGGCGAGGATCCGCTGCTGATCGGCGAGCTCGCCGCGGCCATGGTGAAGGGGTACCAGGGCGAGGGCCTGACCGATCCCGAGGCGATCCTGGCGACCGCCAAGCACTTCGCGGGGTATTCGGAGACCCAGGGCGGCCGGGACGCCAGCGAGGCCGACATCTCGCGCCGCAAGCTGCGGTCGTGGTTCCTGCCGCCGTTCGAGCGGGTCGCCCGCGCGGGCTGTCGCACCTTCATGCTCGGCTACCAGACCATGGACGGCGTGCCGATCACGGTCAACGGCTGGGTGCTGGACGAGGTGCTGCGCGGCGAGTGGGGCTACACCGGAATGCTGGTCACCGACTGGGACAACGTCGGCCGGATGGTGTGGGAACAGAAGGTCCAGCCCGACTACGCCCATGCCGCCGCGGCGGCGGTGAAGGCCGGCAACGACCTGGTCATGGTGACACCCAAATTCTACGAGGGCGCCCTGGAGGCCATCGAGACCGGGCTGCTGACCGAGGCCGACCTGGACGCCGCGGTCGCCCGCATCCTGCGGGTGAAGTTCGAACTCGGGCTGTTCGAGAACCCCCGGCGTCCGGACGCCGAGCGGATCCGCTCCGAGATCGGCACCGCGGAGCACGCCGAGCTCAATCTGGAGGCGGCCCGCCGCTCGCTCGTGCTGTTGCGCAACGACGGCGTGCTGCCGCTGGCCGGCGGCTACGTCGCCGACCAGGACGGGCGCGCGTCCGGGGGCGACCCGGCCCGCCGCCGGATCGCGGTCGTCGGCCCGCTCGCGGACGACGCCCAGACCCAGCTGGGCGACTGGGCGGGCGGCTCGGGGCAGGCCGGCTGGCTGGACGGCCAGCCGCGGGAGATGATCACCACCGTGCTCGACGGCCTGCGCGCGCACACGCCGTCCGGCTGGACGATCACCCACGCCCCGGGTGCCGAGATCCTGCACGTGGTGCCGAACCCGGAGGGTGAGTTCTTCCCCGACGGCCAGCCGCGTCCGCCGCTGGTCGCCTCGGCGCCCGTGGACGCCCAGGCGATCGCGGACGCCGTCGCGGACGCCGAGCGGGCCGACTACGTCGTGGCGGTGGTCGGCGACCGGATCGAACTGGTCGGCGAGGGCCGCTCCACGGCGACGCTCGACCTGCTCGGCGGCCAGATCGCCCTGCTCGACGCCCTGGCCGAGACCGGCACCCCGCTGATCGTCGTGCTGCTGGCGTCCAAACCGCTGGTGCTGCCGCAATCCGCGCTGGACGCCGCCGCCGTGCTGTGGGTCGCCAACCCCGGCATGCAGGGCGGACGGGCGATCGCCGAGCTGCTGCTCGGGCTGATCGAGCCGAGCGGCCGGCTGCCGATCTCGTTCGCCCGGCACGTCGGCCAGCAGCCGACGTACTACAACCAGATCCGCGGCCAGCACGGCGACCGGTACGCCGACCTCACCCAGGAGCCGGCCTACGCCTTCGGCGAGGGCCTGTCCTACAGCCGGGTCGAGTACCACGATCTGCACATTCCGGAGTACCGGCTGGGCCCCACCGACACGGTGCGGGCAGAGGTGACGCTGCACAACACCGGGGATCGGCCCGTGACCGAGACCGTGCAGCTCTACCTCAGCGACAAGGTGACCTCGGTCAGCTGGGCCGACTCCGAGCTCAAGGGCTTCCGCCAGGTCGACCTGGCCCCCGGCGAGCGCACGGTGGTGCAGCTGGAGTTGCCCGTCGCCGCCTGCAGCATCGTCGATGCCGAGGGCGTCCGTGTGGTCGAGCCGGGCGAGTTCGACCTCCGGGTGGGCCGCTCCAGCCGGGCCGCCGACCAATTGGTGGCGACCTTCTGGGTGGAGTGAGCGCGCAGGCGAGGGGTCCTGACGCGGCTCCGACTAGGCACTCGAGGCAACCCC
Source organism: uncultured Micropruina sp. (assembly GCA_937863965.1). Taxonomy (GTDB): domain Bacteria; phylum Actinomycetota; class Actinomycetes; order Propionibacteriales; family Propionibacteriaceae; genus Micropruina. The sequence continues at coordinate 16,482 of CALMIQ010000196.1, read as the reverse complement.
GGCTAGGCTCCCTGCCATGAGACGGCGGGGGGCTTACGCCAAGGGGATCGCGAAACGCGAGGAGATCCTCGAGCGTGCGCTCGAAGTGATCGCCCGGGACGGCTACGACGGTGCGTCGATCCGGGCGATCGCCGACGCGGTCGAACTGAGCCAGGCCGGCGTGCTGCACTACTTCGACTCCAAGGAAGAGCTGTACACCGAGCTGCTCCGCAAGCGTGACATGAAGGATCGGGCCCGGTTCTGGCCGACCTTCCCCGACGTGGACGCCCGCCAGGCCCAGGAGGGCTATCTCGCCCTGATGCGGCACAACGCCAGCGTCCCCGGGCTGGTGGAGCTCTTCTCCCGGATGTCGGTGGACGCCGCCGCGCCCGATCACCCGGCACATGAGTTCTTCCTGGAACGAGGGCTCTACGTGCGCGACATGTTCATCAAGGCCTACACCGGGCGCGTCCGCGCGAGCGTCGACGTCGAGGCGCTGGCCAAGCTCATCCAGGCGACGGCCGACGGCGTCCAGCTGCAGTGGCTGCTCGACCCGTCGATCGACCTGGTGGCGCCCGTCGAGGCGCTGTTCGCCTCACTCAGCCGCTACGTCCTGCAGGACGCGGCGTCGGCCGACCAGCCCGGCCCCGCTCAGTAGAAGCTGACCGTCACCTTCGACGAGCTGATCAGTGCCCGGAAGCCGGTGATCGGGGCCGTGCCGTACCAGCGGCGTCCGTTGGTGGCCCGGACGTCGAACCGCACCTTGGTCTTGGCGACGCCCTCGACGATGCCGTTGCCGACCAGCTTCAGCTTGGCGGAACTCCACTTGGCGCCGCTGGTGGTGCGGTAGGAGATGGTGCTGGTGCGGAACTTCACCCCGGACGGCTGCCGGAACCAGATCGCACACCCGGACGGCTTGAGCGAGTTCTGCTTCAGGCACCACGAGTACTTGGCCTTGACCGCCTTGAGGATGGCGGACTTGCCCGCGGAACTGATCGAGACGGTGGCGCTGCCGGCGGTCTGATCGTCGAGTCCGTCCACTGTCACCTTCGCCGAACCGAAGCTGAAGTTCTTGTTGGTGGCGGTCACCGGGTAGACGCCGGGGAACAGCTGCACGACCGAGTTCTTCGCCGGCACGCCGGCCAGGCTGACCGGCACCAGCGACTGCTGCAGCCGGGAGAGGTCGACCATCGCCGCCACCTGCGTGAGACGGAACTGGTCGCCCGATCGGGTCACCTCGAAGGACGCCGACACCGGCTTGCCGGCCAGCGTATAGCTGGCGGACACCTGGGTCGCGTTCGGGTCGCTGACCTCGGGAACGGCGATGTCGGCGATCTTGCCCGCCGTGGCCTTCGCCAGCACGCCGTTGGTGAGGAAGGTGGTGTCCCCGCTGGGCGATCGTGCCGCGAGCGCCAGCGCGGTCAGCGCGTCGCCGGCACCCAGCGCCCGCAGGTAGGTGACGACGGCGTCCGAGGCCTTGGCGGCCGGGACGCTCGGCAGGGTCGACGGGGTCGGCTGCCCCGGCCCGGGGGTCGACACCGCCGTGGGTTGCACGCTCGGGGTGGCCGAGCCGCTGTTGTTCTGGAACGCCCAGACGCCACCGCCGATCAGGGCGAGGCCGAGGACGCCGCCGACGGCGCCGAGCACCACCTTGTTGGATCGGCCGGACGGCGGCTGGCCGGGTGGCGGCGCCCCCCAGCCCGGCTGGCCACCGTAGGGGCCCTGCGGGCCGGGGCCGTACCCGGGTGGAGGGGGCGGCGGTTGCTGCGCCCAGCCCTGGGCGGGCTGCTGCCAGCCCTGCCCGTAGGGCGGCTGGGCCTGTCCGTACGGCGGCTGGGCACCCCAGCCGGCGCCCGGGGGCTGGTGCGGCTGCTGGGGGTCCGGGTTGCCGCCACCTGGAAAAGGTCCGTTCTGACTCACCTGCGTGTCCTTCCCCAACGCGGTCCTTCGATGAGGGCGAGTGTACGGTCCCGTGGCGCCACAGTGGCGAGGCACCCCGACGCTATTCTCGGCCGCATGCAGTCCGACGCCCCGATGACCCGATGGCCTTCCTGGGTGTACGGGGTGGGCGACGAACCGGATCCCCGGTTCAGCCTGGCCAACGAGCGCACCTTCCTGGCCTGGGTGCGCACCGGCCTCGCGTTCGTGACCGCCGGGCTGGGCATCGCCGCCCTGGCCCACTTCGCACCCGAGACCGGCAGCCGGTTCATCGTCTCCTCGGTGGTGATGCTGTGTTGCGGCGTGGTGTGCGGTTTCACCGGCTTCGGACGCTGGGCGCGCAACGAGCGCGCGATGCGTCTCGGCGCACCGCTCATCCGGCCGTCCGTGCTGCCGATGCTGTCGGTGATCCTGCTGCTGATCGCGGGCCTGGCCGCCTTCACCCTGCTCGGCTGATGAGCCACCATCTCGAACCACCCCGCGGGATCTGGGATCCCGGGATGCAACCGGAGCGCACCTCGCTGGCCTGGCAGCGGGTCAACCTGGCCGGGTTGGGGGCGAGCCTGGTCAGCGCCCGGCTGGTGGTGGAGACGCACCCGGTCATCGGCTACACCCTGGCCGCGCTGAGCGCCACCGTGGCCGGTGTGGTCACCGTCGTGCACGCCCGCCGGCTGCGCCGGACGCTGGCCGCCCTGTTCGCCGGCGCGCGGCTGCCCGATGCCCGGGTGCACGCCCTCCTGGTCGCCCTGCTGGTGCTGATCGCGATCGGTGGCCTGGTCTTCGTCGCCGGGACGGGCTAGCCGGGTCAGCCGTCCTCGGGCAGCACGCAGCCGACCTGGCGGCGCAGCTCGTCCAGCACCTCCATCACGGCGATGCTGTCGTCGAGGGTGAGCCGGGGGCTCTCGGTGAGGCCTTCGCGCAGGCAGCGTTCCACCTCCAGCGCCTGGAAGTGCATGCCGCGCGACGTCCGCTGCGGCACGTAGGTCTCCACGACGTCATGTCCCCCGGTGTAGCGGCGCACCGTCGTCCAGTCGTAGAAGGCGCCGTCGAGTTCGAGGTAGCCGTCGGTGCCGATCACCAGGCCGCGGGACGGGCCGGCGCTGACCATGGTGGTGTGGCCCTCCGAGAGGGCGCCGCCGGCGTGGGTCAGGGTGATCGCCACCTCGGCGTCCACCCCGGTCGCGGTCAGGGTGCCGCGGCCCACGACGTCGGACGGGGAGCCGAGCAGGTCGAGCGCGAACGAGACGTCGTAGACGCCGAGGTCGAGCAGGGCGCCGCCGGCCAGCAGCGGGTTGTGCAGGCGTCCCTGGGGGTCGGGGTCCAGCTTCTGGCTGTGGTCGGTGATCACCGCTCGCACCGCGCCGATCGAGCCGTCGGCGATCCGGGCCCGGACGAAGTCGGTCGAGGGCAGGAACCGCGTCCACATCGCCTCCATGGCGAAGACGCCGCGCTCTCGGGCGGCGGACGCCACCCGGCGGGCCTGTGCGGCGGTCACCGTGAAGGCCTTCTCGACCAGCACCGGCTTGCCCGCCTCGATGGCCAGCAGGGCGTGCTCGGCGTGGAAGTTGTGGGTGGTGTTGACGTAGACCGCGTCCACCGCGGGGTCGTCGACCAGCGCTCGATAGCCCGCGTGCGCGGTCGGGATGCCGAACCGGTCGGCGAAGGCCCTGGCCTTGGCGCCGTCCCGGGCGGCGACCGCCTGGATGTGCAGCCCCTCGGTCAGCAGGTTGTCGGCGAAGATCCCGGCGATGCCGCCGGCCCCCAGCAGTCCCCAGCGGATCGGGTCGGTCATGGTGTGCTCCTCTAGTAGAGAACCGTGGCGAATTGCCCGGCGACGGTGAAGCCGGTGCGCAGGTAGGTGCGCACCGCCCGGGTGTTGAAGTCGTTGACGTACAGCGAGACCAGGTCGTGCTCGGCGAGGATGAGCCGGGTGGTCTCGGCCATCGCGGGCGCCGCCAGTCCGTGTCCGCGCAGCCGGGGGTCGAGCCAGACGCCCTGCACCTGGGCGATGCCGCCGCAGCTGATCCCGACGTCGGCCTTGAACACGACGTTGCCGCCGTTGTCGACGATGCCCCAGGCCCGGCCGCTCTCCACCACCCCCTGGCAGTGCGCCCGGTAGCCGGCCCGGCCGCCGGCGGCGGTCGGATCCACGCCGACCTCCTCGGTGTACATCGCCACCGCGGCGCCCAGGTAGGAGGTGAACTCGGCCATGGTGATCCGCCGCACGGGCGCCTCCGCCGCCTGCGGCGTGACCTGCCGGGTGATCATCAGCGGTTGCCGCGGCCGGATCTCCCGCTGCCCGGCGTAGCTGCGGTTGCGGCGGGCCAGGGCGCGGTGCAGCGCCAGCGCCGCCTCGCTGTCCCCGACGATCGACTGGCACCAGCGGTGCGGGCCGACGGCGTCCACGAAGGCCGCGATCGCGGCGTCCCGCTCGGCGGCGTCACAGGGGGCGAAGACCGGCACCAGGTTCGAGCCGGCGTGTAGCAGGTGCCGCGGCGCCTCGCCCGGCCAGCCGTAGAGGGTGGCCGGCCCTCCGGGCCAGAGCACCCCGGCGTCCACCCGGGACGAGACGAACAGGTTGCCCACGGGGTCGACGGAGAGCAGGGTCCGGACCAGGGTCGCGTCGCGGGTGCTCAGGGCCCGCGCAGGCCCCATCTCCGGGCCCCCGGCTCAGCTGACCGACACCATCGGCGCGCCCTCGGGAGCCCCCTCGGGAGCCTCCTCGGCGAGCCGATTGGCCTCGGCGATCAGGGTCTCGACGATCTGGTCCTCGGGCACGGTCTTGATCACCTTGCCCTTGACGAAGATCTGCCCCTTGCCGTTGCCGGACGCCACCCCGAGGTCGGCCTCGCGGGCCTCGCCCGGCCCGTTCACGACGCAGCCCATGACGGCCACCCGCAGCGGCACCTGCAGTCCTTCCAGGCCCTTGGTGACCTCTTCGGCAAGCGTGTACACGTCGACCTGGGCGCGGCCGCAGGACGGGCAGGAGACGATCTCGAGCTGGCGGGGGCGCAGGTTCAGCGACTCCAGGATCTTGATGCCGACCTTGACCTCCCTGGCCGGCGGTGCCGACAGCGAGACCCGGATGGTGTCGCCGATGCCCTTGGCGAGCAGCGCGCCGAAGGCGACCGCCGACTTGATGGTGCCCTGGAAGGCGGGGCCGGCCTCGGTGACGCCGAGATGCAGCGGGTAGTCGCAGGCCTCCGACAGCATCTCGTAGGCCCGCACCATGACCACCGGGTCGTGGTGTTTGACCGAGATCTTGAAGTCGCGGAAGCCGTGCTCCTCGAACAGGGACGCCTCCCACAGCGCCGACTCGACCAGCGCCTCGGCGGTCGGGGCGCCGTACTTGGTCAGCAGCCGCTTGTCCAGCGAGCCGGCGTTCACGCCGATCCGGATCGACACCCCGGCGTCGGACGCCGCGCGCGCGATCTGTTTCACCTGGTCGTCGAACTGGCGGATGTTGCCCGGGTTGACCCGGACGGCGGCGCAGCCGGCGTCGATCGCGGCGTAGACGTACTTCGGCTGGAAGTGGATGTCGGCGATGACCGGGATCTGGCTCTTCTTGGCGATGATGAACAGCACATCGGCGTCGTCCTGGCTGGGCACGGCAACCCGGACGATGTCGCAGCCGGTGGCGGTCAGCTCGGCGATCTGCTGCAGGGTTCCGTTGATGTCGGTGGTCTTGGTGGTGGTCATCGACTGCACCGAGACCGGTGCGTCGCCCCCGACCAGGACCTTGCCGACCCTGATCTGCCGGGTGGGCCGGCGCGGTGCCAGGACAGGCGGCGGCGTGGCGGGCATCCCCAGGTTGACGGTCATGGACTCCTCGTTCGACGACAGGTGGCGGGGTGACGATCCGCCGCCAGACAGCCTACCGTTCGAGTTCGGCCAGCGCGGCGGCGGTGCCGTCGGTGCCGCGGGCCTCCCGGCCCACCTCGGCAGCGCGTCGCCGGTGGGCATCCCCGGCGACCGCAGCGATCAGCCCGGCCAGGCGTTCGGGGGTGAGCCGCGGCAGCGGAACCGGCGGCGGCCCGACACCGAGGGCGGCCAGCCGGCGTCCGTGGTAGTGCTGGTCGAAGACCGCTGGGGCGCACGCCGACGGCACGCCGGCCCGCAGCCCGGCCGCGGTGGTGCCGGCGCCGCCGTGATGCACCACCCCGGCCAGCCGCGGGAAGAGCGCGTCGTGCGGCACCGGCCCGGTCGTGCATAGCCACTCCCCCGGCACCGCCGGCTCGTAGCCGGGGAGCGCCGGGGTGACGACCCGGCGTCCGGCCAGCCGGGTCGCCGCGGCGATCAGCTCCAGCCAGGCCGTTCCACCGGCGTCGTTGAGACTGCCCAGCCCCACGAAGACCGGCGGCTCGCCGGCGGCGAGGAAGGAGTGCAGCGGCTCCGGCGGTGCCCAATCGGCGGGTACCGGCGGCCGGATCGCCCCGGTCTGGACGCAACTCGCCGGCCAGTCGGCCGCGGGCGGGATCAGCACCGGGTCGGCGGCGAGCAGGATCGGGTACCGGTCGGCGGACGCCGTGACCGCCCGGGCGCCGGGGCGCCGCAGTCCGGCGCGGCGCCGGAAGGCGGCCGAGGTGGCCCGGGACAGCCCGGAGACCGACGCCCAGTACCAGCGGGTGAACGCGGTGGCCGGCCGGGTGCCGCCCCGGAGCCGGTGGCCCTCCAGGTGGCTGTCGGCCCGCAGCGTGGGCAGCACCGCGGTATGCAGCACGGTCGCCATCCGGCAGCCCCGGTCCTCGGTCAGGGCCAAGGCGGCGTCCCGGGAAGCCACCCCGGTGACCACCAGGGTCTCCGGCGGCACCTCGTCCAGCGCGGACGCCAGCGGCCCGGCCAGCCCCGCCAACCAGCGCCGCAGCAGCACGGGCTGGGCGACGGGCGTCCGATACGCGAGCCGGCCCAGCCAGCCGCCGCCCAGCCGGGCCACCTCGTCCATCGCCGAGCCGAGTCCGCGGAAGGCGGCGCCGTGGGCGCGCACCAGCGCGGCGTACTCGTCGACCGCCACCACCGTGGCCGGACGCCCGCGCGCGGCCACCGCCCCGGCGAGCACCGCCATCGGCTCCACGTCGCCGCGCGAACCGATCGCCAGGAAGGTGACCGGGGCGGCCATCAGAACAGCTGCATGGGGCTGATGATGTCGGCCAGGATCAGCACCACCCCGCTGAGCAGCAGGAAGCCGCCGAAGGCGTAGGCGACCGGCAGCAGCCGCGCCGTGTCGAAATGACCCGGATCCTCCCGGCGGAACAGCCGCGCCGAGCCGCGGCGGATCGCCTCCCACAGCGCGCCGGCGATGTGGCCGCCGTCCAGCGGCGGCAGCGGGACGAAGTTGAACAGGGCCAGGAAGAGGTTGACGGCGGCCAGCAGCGAGCCGAACAGCACCAGCTTGTCGGTCACGTCGATGGTGTCGCTGGCGGCCACCTCGCCGGCCACCCGGCTGGCGCCCAGGATGCTCAGCGGGCCGTAGACGTCGCGCGGCTTGCCCTGCACCAAGTCGGCGACGACGTTGTACACCTTGACCGGGAACTGGGCGATGGCGACCACGCTCTGCTCGGTCAGCCGCCACATCTGGGCGAGGGTCTCGACCGGGCCGCCCTTGACCAGCGTGGCGGTCGGGACGATGCCGAACCAGCCCGCCGGAATCCGCTTGCCGGGGTCGAGGTCGTCCGGCACCCCGCTGATGACGGTGTGCACCGGCGTCAGCGGCACCCGGGCGCCGTCGCGCTCGACCACGATGCGCGCCTCGCCGTCCAGGTTGGCGCGGATCAGGTCCTGCAGCTGTTCGTAGCCGGTGATCGCGACGCCGTTGAACTCGACCACGCGGTCGCCGGCCCGGATGCCCGACTTGGCAGCCGGGGTGTCGGGCACCAGGCATTGGGTGGTCGGCTGATTCTCGCGGATGATGCACGGCTGGATCTCGGCGACCACCGGCTGCGGCTGCCAGCTGCCGTGCAGGCCCAGGATCGACCAGAACAGGACGAACGCGATGAGCAGGTTCATCGCCGGCCCGCCGGCCATCACGATCAGCTTCTGCCAGGTCTTCTTCTGGTAGAACAGCCGGTCGTTGGCGACGTCGTCCGGGGTGATCTCCGACCATTCGTAGGAGCGGGCGGCGTCCGCCATGCGGGTCAGGCGGGTGTCGCGGGCGCGGGGATTCGCCGGCGGGTACATGCCCATCAGCCGCACGTAGCCGCCGAGCGGGATCCACTTGATGCCGTACTCGGTCTCACCACGGGTGGTCGACCAGATGGTCGGCCCGAAGCCGACGAAGTACTTGGGCACCCGGACGCCGAACGCCTTGGCCGGCACCAGGTGCCCGATCTCGTGCAGCGCGATCGAGATCATGATGCAGGCGAAGAAGACCAGCGCGAAGACGACGGTGAGCAGCGTGCTCATGCCCCTCCCACGGTCGTTCGGGCCGCGATGAGCTCTGCGGCGCGGGCACGTCCCCAGGCGTCCGCGGCGAGGACCGTTTCGACGCTCAGCCCGGTGTCGAGCGGTCCCGCCAGATGCTCGTCGACGACCGCGGTGACGGTGTCGACGATGTCCAGGAAGCCGATCCGGCCCTCGCAGAAGGCGTCCACGCAGACCTCGTTGGCGGCGTTGTAGACCGCCGGCGCGGTGCCGCCGGCGCGTCCGCAGCGCCGGGCCAGCTCGACCGAGGGGAAGGCCTCGTCGTCGAGGGGTTCGAAGTGCCAGTCGATCGGACGGCGCCAGTCGAAGCCGCGGGCGACGCCGGGCAGCCGGTCGGGCCAGTTCAGGGCGAGCGCGATCGGCAGCCTCATGTCGGGCGGCGAGCACTGGGCGATGGTGGAGCCGTCGCAGAACTCGACCATCGAATGCACGTCGGAGGTGGGGTGCACGACCACCTCGATGGCGTCCAGGTCGATGCCGTACAGCAGATTCGCCTCGAGCAGCTCGAGGCCCTTGTTCATCAGGGTGGCGGAGTTGATGGTGATGATCCGGCCCATGTTCCAGGTCGGGTGGGCCAACGCCTGCTCTGGGGTGACCGCGGTCAGCTCGGCGCGTGTCCGCCCCCGGAACGGCCCGCCGGACGCCGTCAGCACCAGCCGGCTGACCTCCTCGGCGCGTCCGGCCCGCAGCGCCTGCGCGAAGGCGGAGTGCTCGGAGTCGACGGCGACGATCTGGCCGGGCGCGGCGGCCGCGGTGACCAGTTCGCCGCCGATCACCAGCGACTCCTTGTTGGCCAGCGCGAGGGTGTTGCCGGCGGCCAGGGCGGCCAGGGTGGGTTCCAGCCCGGCGGCCCCGGTGATGGCGTTCAGCACGACGTCGCAGGGCAGCCCGGCGAGCCGCTTCGAGGCGTCCGGTCCCGACCAGACGGCGGTGGACTCCGGGAGCAGCCCGTCCAGGGCGGCCGCGGCCGCGGGCGTCGGGACGGCGACCACGTCCGGTTTCCAGGCCTGCGCCTGCGCGGCGAGCAGTTCGAGGTTGCCGCCACCGGCGGACAGGCCGATCACGCGGAAGCCGTCGGGGTGGCCGCCGATCACCTCCAGGGTCTGGGTCCCGATCGATCCGGTACTGCCCAGCAGGACGACGTCACGCACCCGGCCAAGGCTACAGGGAGCCGGTACCGAAGCAGACGATGGCGCGGTGTCCCGGGGGCTGGTCGCGCTGCGCCTCGGCGAGCGCTCGGGCAGGGGGGACACCGCTCCGCAGCCGCTCGTGGAGGGCGATCATCACCCCGGCTGTTGCGCCGTCCGGCACGGGCGCGACGGGGGCGATCAGCGTCCGGACGCCGCGCACCAGGCAGGCCGCGGCGAAGCCGAGCATGCCCTCGCCCGGCAGGGTCACCGGCCGGCCGGTGTCGCAGCAGGCCAGGATCAGGGTGCCGGGCAGCCGGTCGATGGTGTCCAGGTGATGCACCATCAGGTCGCCGTCGCTCAGCGTCAGCTCGGAGAACTGCGGGTTGTCGGCGCGCAGCCAGCCGTGGGTGGCGAGGTGGGCCAGGTCGGCCGCCTCCAGGTCGGCCAGCACCCGCGCGACCGTCGCCTCGGCGCCGGTCCGCGGGATGACGCCGTGCAGGGCGGCGATCGCCTCGGCCTCGGCCAGGGCGCCGGGCAGCGCCGGGCCCGCCGCCACCGCGATCCGTCCCCCGCGCGGGGACGCGTCGGCGGCGCGCAGCCACTGCCGCACCGACGCCGCGACCGTCACGGGCCGGGCGGTGAGGCCCGGGAGTTCGTGCCAGGGGGTGGCGTGCAGGAACGGCGGCGGCACCAGCACCAGCTCGCAATCACGCAGCTCGTCCAGGCCGCCGAACAGGGCCGCGGAGAGTGCCTTGGCCGCGTCCCCGATCAGTCTCGCCAGGCCCTCCTGCGGGCGTTCCGCGGGTTCCTCCCGGGCCAGTCGACGGGTGGCGAACAGGACGCGGTCGAGGGCGGAGCGGGCCTCGGATTCCGCACCGAGGCGGTGCATCCGGCTGCGGCCGGCGACCCTGGTCACCGCCGCCAGGCGTCCGTCCCGGACGAACCAGACGGCCAGCCCGGCGTCCCCCAGCCGGCGGTCGACGGCCCGCATGGACGCCGGCCGGAGCAACTCACCGCCGCCGCGCTGGGTCCGCGTCCGCTCCTGGATCCGCCGGGCCAGGGCGACCCGGGCACGCCCGTCCCGCGTCGCGCGATACCGGCTCAGCAGCTCGGCCAGACCGGGGTCGGCGGGCGGCCGGACGGTATCGCGCACCAGCACCGTCGCCCGCGCGCGCTCCACCGCCTCCAGGACGCCGGTGGGCCGGTGACGGCGCAGGGCGAGGTCGACGCCCAGGCCGGCCAGCGCCAGGCGGTGCCGGGCCAGGCCGGCGCGCAGATCGTCGGCGCCGACCGCGGCGACATGCTGGTCGAGGATGTCCAGGCCGCGGCGCACGGCCCGGCCCGCCGCCCCCGGGTCGTCCTCGAGCTGCACGGCCCGGGCGTACCAGCCCTGGGCACGCACCAGCGCCGGGCCGCGGTCGCGGTGGCGGGACGCCGCGGCCAGCGCGTCGGCGCGGTCCGGCCCGGGCGCCAGGGACACGACCAGCAGCCACGCCTCGACGGCCTCGGCCACCCAGCCGGCCGCGGCCAGCACCGTCGCCTGCTCGGCCAGCGCCCGGTGACGCGGCCGAACGCCCATCTCGCGGGCGATCAGCGCCAGCTGCACGCCGGCGGCGGCCGCCCAGGTCGTCCGGCCCTGCCGCCGGAACCCGCCGCGGGCCAGCCGGGCCTGCTCCAGCGCCAACCCGTGGTCGCCGGCGGTCACGGCTACCCGTGCCAACAGCAGCCGCGTCTCCGGGACACGCAGCGTGCGGCGCTCGGCGCGGGCCGCGGCCACGGCAGCCTCGGCGTCGTCTCTGGCCTCGTCGTCGAGCCCGATCGCGTGCAGCAATTCGGCCCGGTCCATCAGCAGCCCCGAGACCTGCAGGCCGTTGGCCCGGAACGCGGCTTCGGCACGGGTGTACTCGGCGAGCGCCCGCGGGATGTCACCGGCACGGCTCGCCGCATAGCCCAGGTTGCTGGCGATCAACGCCACCGCCGCGGGCCGGCCGAGCCGGGTGGCCAACTGCTCGGCCTCGTCCAGGTCCTTCTCGGCGGCGCCGCAGGCGCCGGTGTCCACGCGGAGGATGGCGCGGTTGATCAGCACCCGCTGCAGCACGAGTTCGTCGCCGGCGCGGCGCAGCGTGCCGACGGCCGCGTCCAGGTCGGCCAGCGCCCGCTCGGCGTGTCCGCGTTCCCGGTAGATCAGTGCCCGGGTGCCGAACGCCCGCGCCCGCTCCACGTCGTCCGGACTCTCGGCGGCCGCCAGGTCGGCCTGCCGCAGTGCGGCGGGCAGCCGTCCGGTCAGGTGCAGCGCGAAGGCGAGCTTGGTGCGTGCCGGCGCGGCCAGCCCGGGCTCGCCCGACCGTTGCGCCAGCCGGACGGCGGCGCGCAGCTCGGTGACCGCCTCGTCCGCGCGGCCCCCGTGCAGCAGGGCGTGTCCGAGGGCGCGGCGGGCGAGCGAGCGGGAACCCGGATCGGCGCCGGCCAGCGCCGTCACCGCCGCACGCAGCGCCGGCAGGGCGGCCGACAGCTCACGGTCGGCCAGGGCGACCGCCGCCTCGGCCTGCTCGCGCGCGCTGGGCATGCGCCATTCTGGACCCCTCCCCGCATCATCCGGGCGCATTCCGGCTCCGAGGGTTGACGGACGGCGCAGTGCAGCCTTCCGCGAAGCAGATCCACTGGTGGAGGATGAGCCCACTGCCCTTCACCCCGAGCCGAAGGCGGAGACCATGACCGAGACCCCGCACATCATCGTCGCGACCATCGAGGAGTCGGATCCCGCACGCCCGGCGCTGGTCGTCGCGACCGCCGATCTCGCACAGGTCGGGGAGGTGCTCGACCACCTCGGTGTGCGCACCGCGGGTACCGAGGGCCCGCCGGCGCTCGGGCTCACCCGGCTCACCCTGAAGGACGCGAGCGACGGCCCGATCGACGAACTGGACGGCCTGCTGGCGGAGCTGCGCCGGCGGATCTCCGCCGCCGGCGGTGGGCTGGTGCCACCGATCGGCAAGGACCGCGAGGCGAGTTCGACGCTGGCCATGATGCGCGGCGGCAACCCCAAGCCGACCGGGCTGGCTCCCGAGACGCTGGACGCCGGCGAGTTCGCCGCGTCGGCCGTCCTGCCGGGCGTGGGAGAGGCGCCCGGCGTCCGGATCGGCCTGGTCGACACCACGAGCGTCCCCTGGGATGCGCCGCCCGGGCAGGTCCAGGCCTGGCAGGGGCACGCGGGTTTCGTCATCGGCATCGTCGAATCCACCGCTCCCGGCGTCGAGGTGATCCACCGTCCGGCACTGAGTGAGGCCGGCGGACGGGGCACCGGCTGGACCGTGGCGTCCGCGATCATCGAACTGGCGGCGCTGCAGCCGGACATCCTGCTGCTGCCGCTCGCCTGCTTCACCGCGGACGGCCAGCCGCCGCTGCTGATCGAACGTGCCATCGCGGCGGTGCCCGCCTCGACCCTGATCATCGCGGCGGCCGGCAATCAGACGCTCGACGCGGGATGGTCCGCGCTCGGCCGTGGCCCGACCAGTCCGGCCTGGCCCGCGGCCCTGCCGCGGGTGAAGGCGGTCGGAGTCGACCCGGCCGCGATCGTCGAGTTGGCGGCGCCTCCGACCCTGGGGGTACCGCCATGGGTGGACGCGGTGACGACGGAGCTCGACTTCGTCGGCGAGTTCTTCACGGGCGAGGTCGACGTCGCCCTGGAGGAGCCGGTGGAGTTCACCGGCCACGCCAAGTGGCGGGGCACGTCGTTCTGCGCGGCCTACGCCGCCGGCCTGGTCGCGGCGAGGATGTCCGGCTCCGGCCTGACCGCGGCCGAGGCGTGGAACGCCCTGCTCGACGACGCCGACAGCCCGCTGGGGCGTCCCGAGCGGAAGCAGCCGTGACCGAGCCAGTGGCCGACCTGGTCGCCGCGGCCCGCGGCGGCGACCAGGCCGCCTGGAACCGCCTGGTGCACCGCTTCGCCCCGCTGGTGGGCTCGGTGTGCCGGCGGTTCGGGCTGGCCCAGCATGATCGCGACGACGTTGCCGCCGGGGTCTGGCTGCGGCTGCTGGAGCGGCTGCACACGCTGCGCGAGCCGGCGGCGCTGCCGGGCTGGATCGCCACCACCACGCGCAACGAATGCCTGGCGCTGCTGCGCACCCGGCGCCGCACGCTGCCGACCGACTTCGAGCACGATCTGCCCGACGGCGCCGACGAACCGGACACCGGCCTGGTCGCCGAACTGCGCCGGCAGTCGCTGCGCGAGGCCTGGGCGGGGTTGTCGCAACGCTGCCGGGAACTGCTCGGCATGCTGTTCGCCGACCCGCCGGTGCCCTACGAGGAGGTGGCCGAGCGGCTCGGCGTCCGGATCGGCACGATCGGCCCGACCCGGATCCGCTGTCTCGATCGGCTGCGCCGGGAGCCGGCGCTGGCGGCGTGGGGAGGTGCCCGATGAACCCCGAGGACGAGGCCCTGCTCGCCGAGCTGGCCGCGGCCCTGGCGGAGGAGCCCGACGCCGCCGACGTCGCCGCGGTGGGCGAGGCCGTGTGGGCCTGGCACGATCCGGACGCCGCCCTGGCCGCGCTGACCATGGATTCGGCGACCGAGCCGCTGGCCGGCGTCCGGTCGGCGGGCGGGCTGCGGCTGCTGCGGTTCGACGCCGACGGGGTCACCATCGACGTGGAACTGATCGAGGGTCACCTGCGCGGCCTGGCGATCGCCCCGCACGCCCGCACCATCGACCTGCACGGCCCGGACGGCGCGCCGCTGGCGAGTGCCGAGGTGGACGCCACCGGCTGGTTCGACCTGGCCGTGCCGACCGATCTGCGCGGACGCGCGGCGCTGGTGCGGTTGCGGCTCAGCGACGCCGCGGACGCCGTGACCTGGACGGCCTGGTTCCGGCTGTGACGACCTAGCCACGCCCCGGCAGCGCACCCAGCCGCTCGACCGCCGCCAGCGCCTGCTCCAGCGCACGGCGCTGCCGCTGGACGTAGTGCCAGCGGGCCTCGGCCTGCGCCTGCCGCCACTGCCCGACGGCCTGCCGGGTGCGGGCGACCTCGCTCTCGACCTCGGCCCAGGCCACGCCGTCCCGGAGCAGGGCGGGTCCCTCGTCCGACCACAGCCGGGCGCGATTCGCCAGCGCGTCCCGGAGCTCGGTGGCCGCGTCGAGCTGGGCCCGGTACTCGGCGTCCAGCGTGTCGGCGACCCGGTGGTCGACGGCGCCGTCGTCGCACATCCGGGACAGCACCCCGAGGTAGCCGCGGAGTTCGGCGCGTTCGCGCTCGACGCCGGTCAGGTCGGCCTCGAGCTGCGGCACCCGCACGGACGCCGCGAACAGCAGTGCCGCGATGGCCGCCTCGCCGCGGGACAGCCGGCCGAGCGCCGTCCGCAGCTGGGCGTCCAACAGGCCGAGCAGATCGTCCAGGCCGGCGACGTCGGTGTGCAGCCGGGCGAGTTCACCCGGCAGCGTCGCCGCCCGTTCTCGCGCCCTGGTCAGCGGGCCGAGCACCAGCGTGGTCACTTCGGCGCGGGACAGGGGCAGCTTGTCGGCCGCCTGGTCGACCGCCTCCCCCACCCGCTGCTGGGCCCGCTGCAACTGGCTGAGCCAGCCGGCGGGGTGGGTCACCGCGGCGGACTCGGTGGTGGATCCGTCCCCGAGCCGGTGGGTGAGTTCGGTCAGGACGGCGTCCAGGGCGCGGGCGAAGTCGGCGACCGGCCGCATCGCCGTCCGCCAGCCGACCGTGGAGGTCCGGGCCTGGTCGATCAGTTCCAGCTGCGCCTCCTCCACCGCGATCGGACCGCCCGCAGCGGGAGCCAGTGCGCTGACGGCGCGCAGCGTCTCCAGGTACTCGTCGAAGCCCTTCGTGCCCGAGGCGAGCGCCTGCACCCAGTTCTCCAGCGGAAGGCCGGTGGCGTCGGTGAGCGCCTTGCTGACCACCGCGGTGACGGCCTTCCAGGCGCCTTGGACGGGGAGGGTGAGCGCGCCGAGGCCCCACTCCTGCCCGGCGCGCGGCGCCGTGCCGAGATGGGTGAGTGCCTCGTCGAGCTGCACGAGGGTGGCGTAGGCGACCGCACTCTCGTCCGCGAACCGGGTGAGCCGCTGTTCCAGCGACCCGATGGTCAGGGCCAGGTTCTCCGGCGAGGCTGCGATCTCGTCGGCCAGCGCGGCACCAGCATGTCGTTCGACACCCATGGCACGGCCTCCCGCTCGTCCGGGCCATGGTGGCACCGGATGCCGGCGGCTGTCACCCCTCGCGCCTCAGGCGGCCTTGGGTTTCTCCCGGGCGTGGGGTGCGGTGAGCAGGGTGGTGCCGCTGTTGGTGCGCAGGAACTGGTGGCCGCCGGGTGATTTCCACAGGTACTCGCCGGGGCCGATCATCTGGTAGCGCCAGCCGGTGTGGGTTTTCAGCAGGTGGTGCAATCGGCACAGGCAGGCCAGGTTCTCGGTCGAGGTCTCCCCACCGGAATCGTGCGGAACGATGTGGTCGGCATCATGACTGAACTCGCCCGAACTGGATTGTCGGACCGGGTGGGCCGCGCGGGTGCAGTGCGGGAACACACAGCTGCGGTCGCGCAGGGCGAGGTGTTCCCGCATCACGTCGGTGGGCTGATAGGAGCCGGTGGCGCGGCTCCGGTTCAGGTCGATGACGGGCCGGACGGTGATGCTGCCGGCCGCACCGCACCAGGTCCGGAGTTGGTCGATGGTGACCAGTTGGCCGGTGCTGCCGAGTTCACCCAGCCCGGCGCAGCCGGCGAGTTGGGCGGCGTCGAAGTGCAGATAGATACGCACCGGACGCCCACCGGGCAGGCCACGACCGGCACCGGTGACGGCTCCCGGCCGACCAATCGCGTCCTGGCCGGGTGCGTTGCCGCCGGCAGCGCCTCCCGCTGGGGCCGGATCGCTGGAGGCCTTCCCGCCAACCATGCGGCCGCCTCGCCGGTCGGCATCGGCACAATCGTCGTGGTCGTGGTCGTGGTCGGCGTCCGGGGCCGGTGCGGCTTCGCCACCGTTCAGGTCCCGACCCTGACCGTCGGGGTGACCGCCCGACCCGTCCTC
>CALMIQ010000195.1 GCA_937863965.1 uncultured Micropruina sp. | reverse complement strand
GGGTCGCGGCATGGCTGAGCACGCTCCTCGGCTGTCCGGGCTGCTGCCCGGGGTGGCGGACGCCGCCGTCACCGGTGTCCGCCTGGACTCCCGGGCGGTGCGCCCCGGCGACCTGTACGCGGCGTTGCCGGGCGCGCACACCCACGGCGCGCGGTTCGCCGCCGAGGCCGTGGCGCGGGGCGCGGTGGCCGTGCTGACCGACGCCGCCGGCAGCGCCCTGATCGCCACCGAGGTGCCCGTGGTCGTGGTGGACGACCCGCGCGCGGCGCTGGCCGAGGTGGCGGCCCTCGTCTACGGCCACCCGGCGGCGGCGATGCGCACGTTCGCGATCACCGGGACGAACGGCAAGACCAGCACAGTCTTCCTGCTCGAGGCGGCCCTGGCGACGCTCGGCGAGCGCGTCGGCACCCTCGGCACCATCGGCTTCCGGCTCGACGGCCGGGTCATCGACCGTAGCCGCAGCACGGTCACCACCCCCGAGGCGCCCGACCTGCAGGAGCTGCTCGCCCAACTGAGGGACGCCGGCGCGACCAGCGTCGCGATGGAGGTGTCCTCGCACGCGCTGGCCCTGCGCCGGGTGGGCGGGATCGTCTTCGACGTGGCCGGCTTCACCCACCTGGGCCGCGACCACCTCGACTTCCACGGCGACCTGGAGAGCTACTTCGCCGCCAAGGCCGAGCTCTTCCTGGGCGGCCGGGCGCGGGCCTGCGTGGTCAACGTCGACGGCGACTGGGGCCGCCGGCTGGCGGGCATGATCCGCGCCGAGGGCACGCCGTTGCTGACCACCGGGAGCGCGCCGGGGGCCGACTTCCGGCTGCTGGACGCCGCCCCGGACGCCGAGCAGCGCACCGCGGTGCGCGTCGCCACCCCGGACGGCCCGCTGGACTTCGCCGTCGGCCTGCCCGGATCGTTCAACGTGGCCAACGCGATCACCGCCGCCGCCATGGTGGCCGCCGCCGGCCTGGACGTCGCCGCCGCCGTGCCCGCGTTCGCCGCCGCCGCCGTCCCCGGCCGGATGCAGCGGGTCGACCTGGGCCCCGGGGCACCTCGTGCCGTCGTCGACTTCGCCCACACCCCGGAGGCCGTCGCTGCCGCCCTGAGCGCCCTGCCGGCGCCCCGGATCGCCGTCCTCGGCGCCGGAGGCGACCGGGACGCCACCAAGCGCGGGCCGATGGGCGCCGCCGCCGCGGCTAACGCCGAGCTGGTCGTGGTCACCGACGACAATCCGCGCTCGGAGGAGCCGGCGGCCATCCGGGCCGCCGTCCTGGCCGGCGCCCGGCGAGCCGCCGCCGATTCCGCCGCCGTGGAGGTGCTGGACGGCGGCGACCGCCGCTCGGCGATCGCGCTCGCCCTGCGCCGGGCGCGGCCGCAGAGCTGGGTCGCCGTGCTGGGCAAGGGGCACGAGACGGGCCAGGACGTGGCCGGGGTGGTCAGCCCGTTCGACGACGTCGCGGTGCTCCGGGAAGAATGGCAACGGCTCGTTGGGGGGAACCACCAAGGTGCGTGAACGGACGATACGAGAACTCGCGGCGCTGGCCGGTGCGGCGCCGGTCGACAGCGACCGGCCGGTCGGGCCGGACGTGGTGATCGACTCCCGGCTGGCCACGCCGGGCGCGGTCTTCGTCGCCCTGCCGGGCGAGCACGTCGACGGTCACGACTTCGTCGGTGCGGCGGCGGCCAGGGGCGCGGCGGCGGCGATCTGCACCCGGGTGACCGACGCGCCGCTGGTGCACCTGGTCGTCGGCGACGCGCTGGCGGGGCTGGGCGCGCTCGCCACCGGGGTGGTGGCGCAGGCGAAGGCGTCCGGGCTGGCCTGCATCGGGGTGACCGGCTCGTCGGGCAAGACCAGCACCAAGGACCTGCTGGGCCAGGTGCTGGCGGCGTCCGCCCCGACGGTCAGCCCGCAGGGGTCGTTCAACAACGAGATCGGGGTGCCGCTGACCGCGCTGCGGATCGACGCCGCCACCCGCTACCTGGTCAGCGAACTCGGCGCCCGCGGCGCCGGGCACATCGCCGAACTGTGCCGGATCGTGCCGCCCGACGTGGGCATGGTGCTCAACGTCGGCCACGCCCATCTGGGTGAGTTCGGCTCGGTCGCCGGCATCGCGGCGGCGAAGGGCGAGCTGGTCGAGGCGCTGCCCGCCGACGGCTGGGCGGTGCTGAACGCCGACGACCCGCTGGTGCTCGGCATGGCCCCCCGCACCGCCGCCCGGCTGGCCACCTTCTCGCTGGCCGGCGAGCCGGACGACGGCGAGCTCCGGGTCTGGGCCGAGGACATCGAGCCCGACGCGCTGCAGCGGCATGCGTTCACGCTGCGCAGCGCCGGGGTCGCCGCGGCCGCGGTGCCGGTGCGCCTGCAGGGCCCCGGACGCCACCAGGTCGCGAACGCGCTGGCCGCGGCCACCGCCGCGCTGGCGCTCGGGCTGCCGCCCGGCCCGGTCGCCGCGGCGCTCAGCGCCGCGACCGCCCAGTCGCGATGGCGGATGCAGCTGAGCGAGCGCCCGGACGGCGTCCTGATCGTCAACGACGCCTACAACGCCAACCCCGACTCGATGCGGGCCGCGCTGACCACGGTGGCCGGCATGCGGCGTCCCGGCGGACGACTGCTGGCCGTGCTGGGCGACATGCTGGAACTCGGCGACGACGGCCCGGCCGAACACCGCGAGCTGGGCCTGCTGGCCGCCCGGCTGGGCTTCGAGGTGGTGGCCCTGGGCGGCTTCGCCGAGGCGATCGCGGACGGCGTCCGAGCGGCCGGCGGCAGGGTACGGGTGGTGGTCGATCGGGCGCAGGCGGTTGCGGTGGCGGGTGCTGATCTGCAAGCGTCCGATGTCGTGGTGGTGAAGGCATCCCGGGGGCTCGCCCTGGACACGGTCGCGGACGCGCTGGCGTCCGGACGCGGCTTCGAGGCGGGAGAACCGGCATGAGAAGCATCCTGCTGGCCGGCGGGCTCGGCCTGATCGGCACCCTGCTCGGCACCCGGTTCGCGATCCGCGTGCTGGTCAAGAACGGCTACGGCCAGTTCATCCGCGACGACGGTCCCACCGCGCACCACACCAAGCGCGGCACGCCGACCATGGGCGGCATCGTGATCATCGCCTCGGTGATCTTCGCCTACACCCTGTCCCACCTGATCACCTGGTCGCCGCCGACGGCGTCCGGGATCCTGGTGATCTACCTGATCACCGGCCTCGGCCTGGTCGGCTTCGCCGACGACTGGATCAAGATCTCCAAGGCGCGCTCGCTGGGCCTGCGGAGCGGCGCGAAGCTGGCCGGCCAGGCGGCGGTCGCGGTGTCCTTCGCGATCCTGTCGTTCCAGTTCCCCGACGACCAGGGGCTCACCCCGGCCAGTGCCGCGATCTCCTTCCTGCGCGACATCAGCTGGCTGCAGCTGCCGTGGTGGCTGGCGGTGATCTGGATCGTGGTGGTGATCGCCTCCTGGTCGAACGCCGCCAACCTGACCGACGGCCTGGACGGCCTGGCCACCGGCGCGGCCGCGATGGTGTTCGCCGCCTACGCCGTGGTGAACATCTGGCAGAACAACCAGTCCTGTTCGATGCTGTCCACCGCCGGGCCGCAGTGCTACTGGGTGCGCGACCCGCGCGACCTGGCGCTGGTCTCGCTGGCCCTGGCCGGCGCCTGCTTCGGCTTCCTGTGGTGGAACGCCAGCCCGGCCAAGATCTTCATGGGCGACACCGGCTCGCTGGCCATCGGCGGCGGGCTGGCGGCGCTGTCGGTGTTCACCCGCACCGAACTGTTGATGCTGATCGTCGCCGGCCTGTTCCTGATCATCACCCTGTCGGTGGTGCTGCAGGTCGGCTACTTCAAGGCCACCAAGGGCAAACGGCTGTTCAAGATGGCCCCGCTGCAGCACCACTTCGAGCTGCTCGGCTGGGCCGAGATCACCATCGTGATCCGGTTCTGGATCATCTGCGGGCTGTGCGTCGCGCTCGGCCTGGGCATCTTCTACGCCGAATGGACGGTGGGCCTGCCGTGATCGACTGGCTGCCGGACGCCACCCGGATGTCGCCCTGGGACCAGGTCACCGTGGTGGTGGCCGGCCTGGCGGCGTCCGGCTACGCCGCCGCCGACGGACTGCTCGAGCTCGGGGCGAAGGTGCTGGTGCTCGACGACGCCGAGACCCCGGCGAACATCGAGAAGGCCACCGTGCTGCGCACCCTGGACGCCGGCGTCCGGCTCGGCCCCGGATCGACCGCGGTGCTCCCGCCGCAGGCCGACCTGCTGGTCGTCTCGCCCGGCTGGACGCCGCGGGCGCCCCTGATCGCGCAGGCCCGGGCGCGCGGGGTGCCGGTGTGGGGCGAGGTGGAGCTGGCCTGGCGGATGATGCAGCCCGACCGGGTGGTGCCCTGGCTGGCGGTCACCGGCACCAACGGCAAGACCACCACGGTGAACATGCTCGAGTCGATGCTGACCGCCGCCGGGCTGACCACCTCCGCGGTCGGCAACGTGGGGCGTCCGATCGTCGAGGCGATCCTCGACGAGGTGCACTACGACGTGCTGGCGGTCGAGCTGTCCAGTTTCCAGCTGCACTCCACCCACTCGCTCAGCCTGCACTCGGCGGCGGTGCTCAACCTGCACCCCGACCACCTGGAGTGGTACGCCGACCCGGCCTCCTGGGATTCCGACGCGGCGGACGCGATGGCCGCCTACGCCGCCGACAAGGCCCGGATCTACGCCCGGGTCACGCATAGCTGCATCTACAACGTCGCCGACGAGGCCACGCTGCACATGGTCGAGGATGCCGAGGTGACCGAGGGCGCGCGGGCGATCGGCTTCACCCTGGGCATCCCGACCATCGGGCAGCTCGGCGTGGTCGACGACCTGCTCGTCGACCGGGCCTTCATCCCGCAGCGCCGGGATTCGGCGATGGAGATCGCCAAGCTGTCCGACGTCCGGCCGTACGCCCCGCACAACGTGGAGAACGCCCTGGCGGCGGCCGCGCTGGCCCGGTCCTTCGGGGTGCCGGCGACCGCGGTGCGGGACGGGCTGCGCCGGCTGGAGCTGGGGGACCACCGGATCCAGACCGTGGCGGACGCCGGCGGCGTCCGGTGGGTGGACGACTCCAAGGCCACCAATCCGCACGCCGCGGCATCCTCGCTGCGGGCCTTCGACTCGATCGTCTGGATCGCCGGCGGCCAGGCCAAGGGCACCAGCTTCGACGATCTGGTCGTGGCCTACGGCGACAAGCTGCGGGCCGCCGTCCTGCTGGGCGTCGACCGCGGCGTGATCGCCGACGCACTCGCCCGACACGCGCCGCAGATCCCCGTGACGGTGATCGATTCCACCGACACTGGAGCAATGGCTCAGGCGGTCGAGGCCGCACGCTCATACGCCCGCGAGGGCGATGTCGTGTTGTTGGCGCCCGGCTGTGCCAGCAAGGACATGTTCACCGGGTACGACGCGCGCGGCACGGCGTTCGCCCGGGCCGTCCGAGCGGTCACCGGAGTCGAGGAGAAGGGCTGAGAGACAGTGGCGATCCTCTCTTCCCCGCTGGATCGTAAGCAGGCCTCGAAGGGCACCGCCCCCCGTCGTCCGCGTGCCACCCCGATCGCCGATGCGCTGGCGCACCCGAAGGCCAGCTTCTACCTGGTGCTGGTGCCCACCGTGCTGCTGCTCAGCCTGGGCATGATGATGGTGCTGTCGGCCTCCAGCGTGCTGGGCAGCGTCCGCTTCGGCGACGCCTACTACTTCGTCAACCGGCAGGTCTTCTTCCTGGTCGTCGGCGGCGCCGCGGCGTTCGTGCTGTCCCGCTTCCAACCCCGCGGGCTGAAGATCCTCGGCTGGTTCCTGGTGATCCTCGCCCTGACGCTGCAGATGCTCACCTTCACCTCGCTCGGCTGGGGCGAGGCGAAGGGCAACCGCAACTGGGTGCAGTTCGGCACCTCGTTCTTCCGCATCCAGCCCGCCGAGCTGGCCAAGCTGGCGATCATCGTCTGGGGTGCCGACCTGCTGGCCCGCAAGCAGAAGCTGCTGGACCAGCCGAAACACCTGCTGGTGCCGTTCGTGCCGGTCTCGGCGGTGCTGATCGGGCTGGTCGTGCTGCAGCGCGACCTGGGCACCGGCATGATCATGGGCGCCATCGTGGTGGCCATCCTGTGGTACGTCGGGGCGTCCTGGAAGATCCTGGTCTCGATCGGGGTGACCGTGGCGGTGGCCGTGTTCGGCCTGGTGGTCACCTCCCTGAACCGGATGGACCGGATCCTCGGCTTCTTCAACTCCGACCACGACACCATGGGCGTCAACCTGCAGCCGATGCGCGGCGTGTTCGCGCTGGCCTCCGGCGGCTGGTGGGGGCTGGGGCTGGGGGCGTCGCGGCAGAAGTGGGGCTCGCTGGCCGAGGCGCACACCGACTACGTGCTGGCCATCGTGGGCGAGGAACTCGGCCTGATCGGCACCCTGGTGGTGCTGTCGCTGTTCCTCGTGCTGGGCTACGCCGGCTTCCGGATCGCCCTGCGCTCCGACATCGTCTTCTGCCGCTACCTGGCCGCCGGCATCACCTCCTGGTTGATGATCCAGGCGCTGGTCAACATCATGGTGGTGTTGAAGATGATCCCGGTGCTGGGCGTCACCCTGCCGCTGCTGTCCTACGGCGGGTCGGGGCTGATGGCCAACCTGGCGGCGATCGGCATGCTGCTCGCCTGTGCCAAGCTCGAGCCCGACGCCCGTAGGCTGGCCGCACGGAAGAAGCGCAAGGGCGGCGGCGCGGTCACCGTGGTCGAGTCCCGCACCACCTAGGAGGACCATGGCTCACGTCGTGCTTGCCGGTGGGGGTACCGCCGGGCACACCTCGCCGCTGATCGCCACCGCCGAGCGGATCGCCGAGGCCGATCCGGCCGGCGGCATCGTCGCGGTCGGGACGCCCCGCGGCCTGGAGACCACCGTGGTCCCGGCCGCCGGGCTGCGGCTCGAGCTGATCCCGCCGGTGCCGCTGCCGCGCTCGCTCACCCTCGACCTGGTCAAGGTGCCGTGGCGGCTGGTGGACTCGGTGCGGCAGGCCCGGCGCATCCTGAAGCGGGAGGCGGCCGACGTCGCGGTCGGTTTCGGCGGCTACGTCTCGCTGCCGGTCTACCTGGCCGCCCGGACGCTGGGCGTGCCGGTAGTGATCCACGAGCAGAACGCGCTGCCCGGCCTGGCCAACAAGGTGGCCGCCCGGTTCGCGAAGCTGGTCGCGGTCTCCTTCCCCGACACCCCGTTGCCCGGCGCGCAGTACCTGGGCCTGCCGGTGCGGCGCGGCGTCGCCGAGCTGGACGTCGACGCCCGCCGCGCGGACGCCCGGCTCGGGTTCGGGCTCGACCCCGAGCGGCCCACGCTGCTGGTCTCCGGCGGCTCCCAGGGCGCGCAGAGCATCAACACCGCCACCCTGGGCGCCCGCGACGAGCTGCTCGCCGGCGGCGTCCAGATCCTGCACGTGCTGGGTCCGAAGAACATCACCGACGCCGACGTGGTGGTCACCGACGAGGCCACCGGGGCCCGCTACGTGCCGCTCGGCTACGTGGACGCCATGGAGGACGCCTACGCCGCGGCCGACCTGATGGTCGGCCGGTCGGGCGCCGGCACCGTGATGGAGACCGCCACCGTGGGCCTGCCGGTGATCTTCGTGCCGCTGCCGCACGGAAACGGCGAACAGGCCCGCAACGCGACCTTCCTGGTCGACGGCGGCGCCGCGCGGCTGATCGTCGACGCCGATTTCGACGCCGCCCGGATGGCCCGCGAGGTGCTCGCCCTGTTCGCGGACGCCGACGCCCTGCCGGCGATGCGCCGGGCCACCCGCGACCTGGTGCCGGCGGACGCCGCGGGCCGGCTCGCCGCCCGGGTGCTGGCCATTGCCGAACCGGCCGGCGCGGAGCGGGGCTGAGATGGCCCTGGTGGAGGCGGTGCCCCTGGTGCCGCTGAGCGAGCTGGGCGGCGTCCACTTCATCGCCATCGGCGGGGCGGGGATGAGCGGCATCGCCGCCGCCTACGCCGACGCCGGCGCCACGGTCTCGGGCAGCGACCAGGCCGACTCGGCGGCGCTGCGGCGGCTGGCCGAGGCCGGCATCGAGGTCCACGTCGGCCACGATCCGGCCAACCTGGGTGACGCCCGCACCGTGGTGGTGTCGTCGGCGATCCGGGAGTCCAACGTCGAGCTGGCGCAGGCCCGGCGCCGCGGCCTGCGGGTCTGGCATCGCAGTGCCGCCCTCGGTGCGCTGATGCTGGGCCGGCGCGGGGTGTCGATCACCGGCACCCACGGCAAGACCACCACCACCGGGATGACCGCCGAGCTGCTGACCGCGCTGGGGGCGGACCCCGGTTACGTGATCGGCTCGCCGCTGGCCAGCACCGGCAGCAGTTCGCGGCTGGGCGCCGGCGAGGCGTTCGTGGTCGAGGCCGACGAGTCCGACGGCTCGTTCCTGCAGTACCCCAGCGAGGTGGTGGCGATCACCAACATCGAGGCAGACCACCTGGACAACTGGGGGACGGCCGAGAACTACTTCGACGGCTTCGTCGCGCTGGCCACCAGGCCCGGCGTGGCGACCGTGGTGCTGTCCGCGGACGACCCGGGCACCCGGGCGCTGCGGCCCAGGATCGAGGGCGACGGCCGGCGGGTGATCACCTTCGGCGAGTCGCCGGACGCCGACATCCGGCTCTCCGACCCGGTGGTCGACACCGCGGCGGCCGCGGCGACGCTGACCGCGGCGGACGACGCCGGCCCGCTGCGGCTGGCCGTGCCGGGCCGCTACAACCTGCACAACG
The DNA here is from genome assembly GCA_937863965.1 of uncultured Micropruina sp. GTDB lineage: Bacteria > Actinomycetota > Actinomycetes > Propionibacteriales > Propionibacteriaceae > Micropruina. The sequence goes on along the minus strand of CALMIQ010000195.1, from coordinate 21,534 downwards.
CAGCCGCCGCCTACGCGATCGGACGCGCCCTGGGCCTCGACGGGCCCGCGCTGCGGGCCGCCGCGGGCACGTTCCGCGGCACCCATCGCCGGTTCAGCTTCGTCGGCGAGGTCGGCGGCGCCCGGATCTACGACGACTACGCCCATCACCCCACCGAGGTGCGGGCGCTGCTGGCGGCGGCCCGTCCGCTGGCCGGCGACGGACGCCTGGTGGTCTGCTTCCAGCCCCACCTGTTCAGCCGCACCCGTGACTTCGCCGGCGACTTCGGCGCCGCGCTGGCGGCCGCCGACGAGGTGATCGTGCTCGACGTGTACCCGGCCCGGGAGGACCCGATCCCCGGGGTGACCGGCGAGCTGGTCGCCGAGGCCGCCCGGGCCGCCGGCGCCCCGGTGACCTACGTGGCCGACAAGGGCGAGGCCCCCGGCGTCCTGGCCGGCCTGCTGCGGCCCGGCGACCTGGCGCTCACGGTGGGCGCGGGTGATGTCACCGCGGTCGGTCCCGCTGCCGTGGAGGCCGCCCGATGACGGCCACCGAGGTCAGCGACGCGACCGGGCGGATCACCCTGCGCCGCCGACGCGGACGCCGCCGCCAGGTCATCCTGATCGCTGCCGTGGCGGCCGCACTGGCCCTGCTGGGCGGCCTGGCCTGGCTGCTGCTCGGCTCCGACGTGCTGGGCGTGCGGGCGGTGGAGGTGCACGGCAACAGGCTGGTGGCCACCGCCGACGTGCAGCGGGTCGCCGAGATCGGCGCGGGGACGCCGCTGGCGCGGGTCGACCTCGACGGCGCCGCCACCCGGGTCTCCGGGCTGCCTCCGGTGGCCAAGGTGGCGGTGGCCCGGCAGTGGCCGAACACGATCAGCATCGAGATCACCGAACGGACGCCGGCGCTGGCCATCGAGACCCCCGGCGGGTACTGGATCGCCGACGATGCGGGCGTGGTCTTCGACTCGGCCGCGCAGGCGCCGCGGGGCGTCCTGACCGCCCGGGTGCCGAGCGGCGATCCGCGGCTGGTCCGCGACCTGGCGAGCGTCGTGCAGGCGCTGCCGCCGGGGGTGCGCGGCAAGGTCCGGCTGATCACCGCCGCGACCCCGGACAGCATCACGCTGGAGCTCGACGACGGCGTCCGGGTGATCTGGGGCAGCGCCGGGCAGTCCGAACTGAAGGCCCAGATCCTGACCCGGCTGATGGCCGCCAAGCACCGCGTCTACGACGTCTCGGCGCCGTCCAGCCCGACCACCCGGTGAGCCTCGTCGAAAGGTTCGACGAGAATCCGGTCAACCCTGAAGTAGTACTTGAGGGACGCGCCGATGAGGCACCCCGCGTTGGACGCGGGTGTTCGCCGCTGCGTAGCCTTTGAGCCGACGTGATTGAGTTGCCTTCCCCCGGGTCTGCACCGCAACTTGAGACTTGTCTTCGACAACCGCAAACGCGCTATTGAGGTGGGAATCTTCGTGGGCAGTGCATCCCAGAACTACTTGGCGGTCATCAAGGTCGTCGGCGTCGGTGGCGGTGGCGTCAACGCCATCAACCGGATGATCGAATCCGGTCTTCGCGGAGTCGAGTTCATCGCCGTCAACACCGACGCGCAGGCGTTGCTGATGAGCGACGCCGACGTGAAGCTCGACATCGGCCGCGACCTGACCCGCGGCCTCGGCGCCGGAGCCGACCCCGACAAGGGGCGACAGGCCGCCGAGGACCATTCCGACGAGATCGAAGAGGTGCTCAAGGGCGCCGACATGGTCTTCGTCACCGCCGGCGAGGGCGGCGGCACCGGCACCGGCGGCGCACCCGTCGTGGCCCGGATCGCCCGCTCGCTGGGCGCCCTGACCATCGGCGTGGTGACCAGGCCGTTCTCCTTCGAGGGCAAGCGCCGCGCCACCCAGGCCGAGACCGGGATCACGAACCTCCGTGAGGAGGTCGACACCCTGATCGTCATCCCCAACGACAAGCTGCTGGAGATGACCGACCACCAGGTGGCGATCCTGGACGCCTTCAAGCAGGCCGACCAGGTGCTGATGCAGGGCGTCTCCGGCATCACCGACCTGATCACCACGCCGGGCCTGATCAACCTCGACTTCGCCGACGTCAAGGCGGTGATGAGCAACGCCGGCTCGGCCCTGATGGGTATCGGTTCGGCACGCGGTGAGGACCGCGCCCGGGCGGCCGCCGAGATGGCGGTCAGTTCCCCGCTGCTCGAGGCCAGCATCGACGGCGCGCACGGCGTCCTGCTGTCGATCTCCGGCGGCTCCGACCTCGGCCTGTTCGAGGTGTCGGCCGCGGCCAACCTGATCGAGGAGGCGGCCCACGAGGACGCCAACATCATCTTCGGCACGGTGATCGACGACGCCCTGGGCGACGAGGTCCGGGTGACGGTGATCGCCGCCGGCTTCGACGGTGGCCAGCCGCCCCGCCGGCAGCCGGGCATCACCCGGGCGCCCGACCTGCGGCAGAGCCGTCCGGCCACGGCCCCGGTGAGCCGTCCGGAGCCGGTGGTGACCAGGCCGGCGGCTCCGCCGGAGCCGGCACCGCGTCCGCAGCAGCCCGTCGAGCGGCCGTCGGCGTACGCGCCGCGGCCCGCCCCGCCGGTGGCCGACGACGACCTGGACGTGCCCGACTTCCTGAAGTGACCCGTGTACGCGTTCTACCGTGACCCCGGCGCCGACGGCGTCGGGGTCGCCTTTTCCGACGCCGTCGCCCCCGACGGAGCGGTGCTCAGCCTCGGCGGCGCCCACGGTGCCGCCGGCCGCCCGCCCGGAATCGCGCGCGTCGAGGCCGACCTGGGGGTACCGCTCGCGGTCGTCCGCCAGGTGCACGGCGCCGACGTGATCGTCGTCGACGACGACACCGACCTGGCCGAGCTGGCCACCCGGAGCGCGGACGCCCTGGTCACCGCCCGAGCCGGGGTGGGGCTGGCCGTCCGGGTCGCCGACTGTGTGCCGGTGCTGCTGGCGGACCCCGGCGCCGGGGTGGTCGCCGCGGCGCACGCCGGCCGGGTCGGCCTGGCCGGCGGCGTCCTGCAGGCCGCCGTCGCCGCGATGCGGGCCGCCGGAGCCGCAACGGTCACCGCCTGGATCGGGCCGCACATCTGCGGCGGCTGCTACGAGGTGCCCGCGGCGATGGCCGACGCGGTGGAGGCCGGGGTGCCGGGCAGCCGCAGCACCACCAGGTGGGGCACCGCCGGGCTCGACCTGGGTGCCGGCGCCCGCGGCGTCCTGGAGCGGCTCGGGGTGACGGTGCTCGACGTCGGGGGCTGCACGCTGCAGGCCCCGGACCTGCACTCCCACCGCCGGGACGCCGCGGCGTCCGGACGCCAAGCCGGGATCATCTGGCGCGCCGATGCGTGTCGGAGGGAGGATGCCGGCTGAGCGCCTGCCACCATGGATGGGTCGAAGGCGTACGTAGGACGAGGGGTTGAAATGGCTGACACATTGAAGAAGGCCGCCGTCTGGCTCGGGCTGGTCTCGGACAACAACTATGCGGAATCCGAGTACGGCGCCGACGACGTCACCCAGGAGGTTCCGCGCGAGCCCGGACGTCAGCAGGCCACCGCCCAGCAGCCGGGCGTTCCGCAGGCCGCCGCCCCGGTGCCGGCCGCCCCGGTCGCCGCCGCCGCGACCGTCACCGAATTGGAGTCCCGCCGTCCCGTGAGTCCCGCACCCCGCACCGCCGACATCAGCCGGATCATCACCGTGCACCCGCGCACCTACAACGAGGCTCGCACCATCGGCGAGAACTTCCGCGACGGCGTCCCGGTGATCATGAACCTCGGCGACATGGAAGACGCCGACGCCAAGCGCCTGGTCGACTTCGCCGCCGGGCTGATCTTCGGTCTGCATGGCAGTATTGAACGCATCACCAGCAAGGTGTTCCTGCTCTCGCCGCACAACGTCAACGTGACGGCCGAGGACAAGGAGCGCATTGCCGGGGGGTTCTACAACCAGAGCTAGCGGGCTCCATCACCTGATGGTTCCATGACCCGAGGCTCCTTGACCCGAGGAAGTGGCCGTGCAGTTGGTCGGATTGGTCCTGTGGTACCTGCTCTGGGCCTACCTGGCCATCCTGATGGTCCGGGCGGTGCTCTCCTTCGTCCCGCTCTTCGTTCGTGACTGGCGACCGCGCGGCATCATGCTGGTGATCGCCGAGTTCGTCTACACCCTCACCGATCCGCCGCTGCGGTTCATGCGCAAGATCATCCCGCCGATCCGGATCGGCTCCACCAGCCTCGACCTCGGCTTCCTGGTGCTGTTCCTCGGGCTGTCCTTCCTGCAACGGCTGATCCCGTTCATCTTCGCCTGAGCGGTGCCCCGAACTCCCGGCCGGCTGCCCGAAGTCTTGGTATTCGGTTGCGGGCACCGATAGCCTGACGAAGGTTCTTTCCCATCCGTTTCGTGAGGTGAAGCATGACCTTGACCCTGGAGCAGGTCCGCCAGACCCGGTTCCACCTGGCCCGCCGCAATGGCTACGAGCCGGTGGACGTCGACAACTTCGTCGACCAGGTCGAGGTGACGCTGGCGCAACTGGGCGAGGAGAACGACACCCTGAAGAAGCAGGTCGAGGCCCTCACCGCCGGCGGTGACGGCGAGGCCGTCGCGACGGCCGACGCCGCGCCGTCCGGTGACGCGGGCGAGGCCGACGAACTGCGCCGGCAGCTGGCCGAGGCCCGGGCCGAGATCGACCGGCTGGGCGCCGAACTGGGTGGCCGCAGCGAGGAGCTGGACGGCGTCCGCGGCGAACTCGAGACGGCGCGCGCCGCGCTGGCCGAGGGCGATCAGGGTGATCTCGTCGCCCGCCTGCAGGGCGAACTCGACCAGGCCAAGGACGAGCTGGCCGGCCGTGATGAGCGGATCTCCGGGCTGACCGCCGAGTTGGACGGCGTCCGTGGCGAGCTGTCGGCCGCCCAGGCCGCGCTGGCCGAGCGCACCTCGAAGGTCGAGCACATCGCGGTCACCGCCGCCGCCGACGCCGCGCCGGCGGTCACCAAGCTGCTGCAGATGGCGACCGAGCAGGCCGAGCGCCTGGTCGGCGAGGCCGAGGCCGACGCGCAGCGGATCACGGCCGAGGCGTCCGCCAAGGCCGACAGCACCGTCGAAGAGGCGTCCGGCCGCGCGCACGAGGCGCTCAGCGGGGCTCGCTCGCGCGCCGAGGAGCTCGAGCAGCAGGCGCGTGCGGCCGCCGACGCCCTGACCGCCGAGACCCAGGCGAAGGCCGAGGCGCTGGAGGCCGAGATCGCCGAGCGCCGGACCGAGCTGTTCAGCGCGCTGGAATCCGAGCGCGACGAGCTCCGCGGCAAGGTCGATCACCTGCGGTCCTTCGAGGAGCGCTACCGCCAGAGCCTGACCAGCCAGCTGCGGGCGCAGCTGGAGTCGCTGTCGGCGAAGGCGCAACCCGACGACGCCCCCGACCTCCTTGGCGAGCCCGCCGAGGCGTCCCCGACCCCGCGGCTGGACGCCCTGCTCAACGACGACTGAGTGACGATCCCCACGGCCCCGGCGATCCGCGGGGGGCACCTCCGTCCGGGGGCTTCGGCCAGGCGGAGCCAGGTGGTACTCTCTCCGCTCGGACCGCCACCCGAAGGAGTTCCCCGCCATGCCAACGGCTCGCAAGACCGACCCTGTCGCCAAGGGTCCGGCGTCCATCCCGGTCGCCGAGGGCGAGGATCCGTGGACCGCTGAGGAGCTCGCCGAGATCCGCGCGGAGCTGACCGACGAGATCGCCCGCCTGGAGCGCGCCATCTCGGTGGCCCAGGCCGGCCTCGAGGACCTGTTCTCCGACGGCAGCGAGGGCGCCGGACGCGACCCCGCCGACGTCGGCTCCACCAACTTCGAGCGCGACCAGGAGATGTCGCTGGCGCAGAACGCCCGCGAGATGCTGGAGCAGGCGCAGCTGGCGTTGCGGCTGTTCGACTCGGGCGAGTACGGCACCTGCGAATCGTGCGGCAACCCGATCGGCAAGGACCGGCTGCAGGTGTTCCCGCGGGCGACCCTGTGCATGACCTGCAAGAAGCGGGAGGAACGGCGATAGCCGGCAATCCTCGACGCCACGGCCTCTGGGCGGTGCTGCTCGGCCTGGGCGGCTTCGCCCTGGACTGGGCCACCAAGGAGTGGGCGCTGGCCGCGCTCGACCCCGCCTCGCCGGTGCCGGTGATCCCCGGTCAGCTATACCTGCGCCTGATCCGCAACCCGGGCGCGGCGTTCAGCATGGGGGAGAGCCTCACCGTGGTGCTGACCTGCCTGGCCATCGCGGCGCTGACCTTCCTGCTGGTCTGGATGGTGCCCCGGGTGCGGCATCCGGGTTGGGCGGTGGCCACCGGGCTGCTGCTGGCCGGCGTGTCCGGCAACCTGTTCGACCGGCTGACCCGCGAGCCGGGGGCCTTCCACGGCCACGTCATCGACTTCCTCCAGGTGCCCTGGTTCGCCGTCTTCAACGTCGCCGACATCTGGATCACGTTCGCCGCGATCACGGTGATCTGGCTGACCATGATCACCCAGGTCAACCTGGCCGGCGAGCGGGTGGAACGCCCGTCCCGTCCGGCCGGGAGGTCCGGGTCGTGAGCATCCACCTGGTGCCCGACGGGCTGGCCGGCCAGCGGGTGGACAGCGCCGCGGCCCGGATGACCGGCCTGTCCCGCAGCCGGATCGACGACCTGATCGCGGCCGGGCACGTCCGGCTGGACGGCCGCGACGTGACCAAGTCGACCCGGGTGCTGGGCGGCGAGCTGCTGGAGGTCACGCTGCCCGAGCCGGCGTCCGCCGTCACCGTCGTGCCCCGCGAGGTCGCCGGCGTCCGGATCGTGCACGACGACGCCGACATCGTGGTGGTCGACAAGCCGGCCGGCGTCGCGGCGCACCCCTCGCTGGGCTGGGACGGGCCGTCGGTCACCGAACACCTGGCCGCCGCCGGCTTCCGGATCTCCACCTCGGGGGCGGCCGAGCGGCAGGGCGTCGTGCAGCGGCTGGACGTCGGCACCTCCGGGCTGATGGTGGTGGCCAAGAGCGAACGCGCCTACACCCTGCTCAAGCGGGCGTTCCGCGACCGGACGGTCGACAAGGTGTACCACGCCCTCGTCCAGGGCTTCCCCGATCCGCACGTCGGCACCATCGACGCCCCGATCGGACGGCACCCCGGCCACGACTGGAAGATGGCGATCGTCGACGGCGGCCGGCACAGCGTCACCCACTACGACACCCTGGAGGTGTTCCGCGGCGCCACCCTGCTCGAGGTGCACCTGGAAACCGGGCGCACCCACCAGATCCGGGTGCACTGCCAGGCCATCGGGCACCCCTGCGTCGGCGACCCGCTGTACGGCAGCGACCCGGTGCTGGCGGCCCGGCTCGGGCTGGAGCGGCAGTGGCTGCACGCGGTCGAGCTCGGTTTCGACCATCCGGGCAGCGGCGAGCAGGTCCGGTTCACCGCTCCCTACCCCGACGACCTGGCCGGCGCATTGGAACGACTTCGTAACGATTGAGTGCCGACTCCGAGGCCTTTCGGGTGCTGACGCGTCATCTGAGTCCGCTAGGGTACGAGCGTGCGTAGAGCGAAAATCGTGGCCACTCTCGGCCCGTCCACGGACAGTCTCGACAAGGTGATCGGCCTGATGGAGGCCGGGATCAATGTGGCCCGCCTCAACATGTCGCACGGCGACCACCTGCAGCACATGCGGCGGCTCAAGCTGGTTCGCGACGCGTCCCATGAGGTGGGTCGCCCGGTGGGTGTGTTCGCCGACCTGCAGGGCCCGAAGATCCGGCTGACCCGCTTCGAGAACGACTTCGCCATCCTCGAGCCGGGGCAGCGCTTCGTGATCACCACCGAGGACGTGATGGGCACGGCGGAGCGCGCCGGCACCACGCTGAAGACCCTGACCATGGACGTCCGGCCCGGCGATCAGGTGCTGATCGACGACGGCAGGATCCATCTGCGCGCGGTCGAGGTCACCGACACCGACGTGGTCACCGAGGTCGTGGTCGGCGGCCGGGTGTCGAACAACAAGGGCATCAACCTGCCCGGCGTAGCGGTGTCGGTGCCGGCGCTCAGCGAGAAGGACGAGCACGACCTGCGCTGGGCCCTGCGGCACGGCGTCGACATGGTGGCGCTCTCCTTCGTCCGCAGCGCCAGCGACTACGACCGGGTCCGCGAGATCATGGACGCCGAGGACCGGCACGTCCCGGTGATCGCCAAGATCGAGAAGCCGCAGGCGATCAACAACCTGCACGACATCATCGACACCTTCGACGCGGTGATGGTGGCCCGCGGCGACCTGGGCGTCGAGCTGCCGCCCGAGCAGGTGCCGTCGGTGCAGAAGCGGATCATCGAGGAGGCCCGCAAGTGGGCCAAGCCGGTGATCGTCGCCACCCAGATGCTGGAGTCGATGATCAGCGCCCCGCAGCCCACCAGGGCCGAGACCTCCGACGTCGCCAACGCCATCCTGGACGGCGCCGACGCGGTGATGCTCTCCGGCGAGACGGCCATGGGCGAGTACCCGACCGAGGCGGTCGAGGTGATGGCGCGGATCATCAACTACACCGAGGAGCAGGGGCTGCACAACATCCGGCACATCGACTGGGATCCGCACACCCACGCCGGAATCATCTCCAAGGCAGCGGTCGACATCGCCGAGCGGGTGGGCGCCAAGTACCTGGCCGCCTTCACCATCTCGGGCGACACCCCGCACCGGCTGGCCCGGCTGCGCTGCGAGATCCCGATCATGGCGTTCACGCCGAAGCCGCGGACGGCGCAGGAGCTCACCCTGTGCTGGGGCGTGCAATCCTACGTGACCCCCGAGTTCGTCTCGACCGAGTCGATGGTGCAGTCGGTCCAGGACGCCCTGATGGAGACCCGCTGGGTGCAGCCCGGCGACCTGATCGTCATCGTCGCCGGCAACCCGTCCGGCTCCGGCGGCCAGACCAACTCGGTGCGCATCTACAAGCTGCACGACTGACCCAGAACCGGCCGGTCGAGCCCGACCCCGGTCGGCGCGAGTGGCGGCCGCCGGCGTGGGACCGATCGGGGGATTCCCGCCATCGCACGGGCCGAGCGCGTAGGCTCTGTCGGCATAGGCTCGCCGCTCCGGCTCGCCCGGGCCGGCGCCCCGCCCCCACACCTCGCCGACGGCCAGGCCCGTCCGTGAGACCACCCCGATCGCTGTAGGAAGAGCCGACCAGTGAGTCCGCCGTCGATGCCGACGCCCATGCCACGAGAGCGTGCGGCCACCGGCCGGACGGGGCGGTCCGGCGCGGCTGCCGCCTGACCCGTCCCGGTGATCCCGCCAGCGCCCGACCCGGTCGTCGTGCTGGCCGCGCCCGGATCTTCCCTCGGCGGCGCGCTGCGGTCGGCGCTCGCCGGCCGCGGCTGGGCGGTGAGCCAGGGACAGCAGCACCGGGCCGCGTCCGCCCTTGCCGTGGTCGTGGTCGAGGACGACGCCGGCGGCCCGTGGTCGCCGCCCGGGTCGTTGCGACCGGGGCGGACGATCGGGATCGGCTCGGTGCGGAGCGCGGCGGCGCTGGCCGCGCTGGCCGCCCGCGGAGCCATCGTGCTCGATCAGGACGTCCCCTTCCTGGCCCTGCTGCGGCTGGTCGAGGACGGGCTGCGGACGGACACCCCGGTGGGCCGGCGCCTGCGGGACGCGACCGCGTCCGGGCTGTGGGAGCGGGCGGCCGAGGCCCGCGCGCTGGCGGAACTCACCGAGCGGGAACGCGTCGTGCTCTGCGGCCTGATCCACGGCTCGAGTGCGGCCGCCATCGCCGGGGAGGGGTCCCGCTCCCTGGCGACCGTCCGCTCGCAGATCCAGTCGCTGCTGCGCCGGCTCGACGTCCGGAGCCAGTTGGCCGCGGTCGCCGCCGCGCACCGTTCCGGCCGCGCCGCCGGGCTCGGGCCGTGCCTGGAGGCACTTCATCACTTCTGACGAAGCCCGCGCCGCGCTGATGCGCCACAGTTGCCTCACCGCGGCGCGCCGGGCCACCCACGCCGCGGCCCGCCCCCGGACACCCCCAGGTGACCTGCCGAGGAGCGCCGCCATGGGCACCGTCACCCACCCCCGGTTCAGCCGACCCCGAACCCGCCCCCGGCGCGCCGGACCACGACGACCGCGGTGACCGGCCGTGAACGCGGCGAACCGGCAGCCGGCCGTCCGGCTGCTCGGTGGCTTCGGGCTGTGCGTCGACGGCGACTGGGTGACGCTCACCCGGCCCAGCGCGCGGGTGGTGGCCCTGCTCGGACTCACCGGGCACCGTGACCGCGACGACGTCGCCGCCACCCTCTGGCCGGACGCGCCCCGGAACGCAGCCACGCCTATCTGCGGACGGCGCTGTGGCGGCTGAACAACGTCGCCCGGGGAGTCGTGGTGAGCGCCGGCGGGCACCTGGCGCAGGCGTCCTCGGTCGGCGTCGACGCCCGCCGGTTGCTGGACTGGGCCACCACCGCGGCCGCCGAGGGACCCTCGCCGGAGTTCCCGGTCGATCCGGACGACCTCGGACGTGATCTGCTGCCGTCCTGGGACGACCCCTGGCTGGACGTGCACCGCGAACGGCTGCGGGTCCTGGTGCCCGAGGCGCTGGAGGCCCGGGCGCTCGGCCGGTTGGCGGACGGCGCGGCCGCGGAGGCACTGTGGCTGGCACTCCGGGCGCACCAACTCGACCCGCTGCGGGAGAGCGCGGTGCGGATCCTGGTCTCCGGGCACCTGGCGCAGGGCAACCGGGGCGCCGCCGTCCGGGTGCTGCGCCGGCACCGGGCCGTGCTGCGGGCCGAACTCGGCGTCGACCCCAGCCCCGACCTGCTCGGCCTGCTGGCCGGGCCGGGTCACCGGCCGCGCCCGGCGTCCGGGCAGACGGGCGGGCATACGGCGGCGCAGACGCCCCGGCAGATCACCCGGTGACGCGGCGGCGGTTCAGTGGTTCCCACAGTCGCCCCCAGGACAAGGAGACACAATCATGACTGTCAGCACCGCGGCCGGCATCGCCGCCGCCCACGAGTTCTTCGAGCCCATCCGGTTGTGGAAAGGCCCGCTGACCGACTCGCTGCTCGACGCGCTCGCCGACGCGCCGCCGGTCAACCCGACCAGCAGCAGCATCTTCACCACCGGAGCAAGCGGTCTGGCCGCCTGCATCCTCGTCGAACAGCAGGTCAGCCCCGACGTCCAGAAGGTGCTGGACACCCAGAAGCAGAACCTGACCGACCTGACCGGAGTGGCCTCGGCCTACGTGCGCTCGCAGGCGAACACCCAGAAGAACCCCAACCTGGTCTACGACACCGACCTGTGGCAGCAGGTGTACAACAACCTGCCGCTGATGGCCGAGAGCCAGTTCGTCCAGCAGACCTACGACGAGACCATGCGCGGCGTCGAGGTCGCCACCTCGTTCATCGAGCTGATCCTCGGCTTCGCCACCGGCGCCGGCCCCGCCCTGGACGCCTTCGCCACCTTCCTCGGCGGCCTCGGGAGTTCGATCAAGGCCGGGGTCAAGACCACCGGGCAGGCCTACCACAGCGCCACCATCGGGATCGTGCTGGAGACCCAGGTGGTCGGCAACGAGACCCAGGTGGTGCCGTCGCTGAAGGCGTACTTCGTCGACTTCACCGAGAGCGAGACCACCGTCTACAGCAGCTGCGGCTCCTACGACTCGTTCTCGATGAGCTTCCAGTACCGGTTCGCCCAGTCGGTGTTCAACTACGGCGCACTGGCCGATCCCGACGTCTCCAAGCAGTTCAACGCGTTCATCCACGGCACCCAGGTGGACGACATCACCAACGCCCAGAACTTCTTCGGGAACAAATTCCCCAAGACGTCCTGACCCGCCGCCGGTGGGGGTGCCGACCCGGACATCCCCACCGGCCCTCGCAGTGAGGACCACTCCCGATGACCACCAACCCACCGACGCCGGAGAGCACCGTCTTCCTGGCCTGGACCGATCCGGCCCTGGCCGGCGACACCGACGCGGAACTCGCCCAGACCTCGGTGCTGCAGTGCCTGGCCCTGGTGCTCTGCTACGTCCGCGGACACCCCGGCACGCCAGCGGACCAGCTCTGGTCCGAGGCGCTCAGCCAACTGCCGCTGATCTCCACCGGCGCGCAGAACACCCAGACCGAGACCGGCGGCCAGCTGGCTGCCCTGACCGGCTCCGTCGCCCGCGACCTGGCCGACCTGGCCGGGGCGGGGACGACGGGTGCCGGCGCGGTCGCCGCGCTGCTGCCGGTCGCGGCGGACGCGACCACCGTCCGCTGCAACGTCGTCCAGACCGTGGTCTCGCGACGTTCCGGCCCGGTCACCGCGGCCATCACACACCTGGTGCTGACCGGCGACGCGGTCGAGCACCCGAGCCTGCCGCCGCTGCCGCCGCGTCGCGAATGGAGCCTCACCCAGACGGTGAGCGTGCTCACGCTGGACTACCAGCAGCTCACCGACCCGGCCACCCGGGCCTCCTGGGACGAGCTGATGGCCGGCGTCGACACCGCCCAGGTCAGCGCGTCGCCCAGCTATCCCCGGCTCACCCTCTGAGCCCCGCCACCACCCCCGAAGGAACGATCATGGATCTCATCATCTCCATCAAGAACGACACCAACTACACGCCGTACCTCAGCGCGGTCCAACTCACCGGCGCCGACTGGCTGCCCACCCAGGAGCTGAAGGTCGACGACCCGATCGCCGGCGGCCGCCAGATCGTCGGCATGGTGTCCGGCACCATCCCGTTCTCCGGATCGGTCACGGTGCACTACAGCTACGTGCAGCCGGGGCCGGGCGGGGCGGACGTCGTGCTGACCTTCGACGTCACCAGGCTGCAGGGCCAGCCGGCGATCGGCTTCAACGACCAGGTGCTGCCGCCGAACGTGCTCACCAACACCACCAGCCACGTGGACACGCTGGACGGCGTCGACGTCGTACTGCTGCACATCCAGTAGCGATCGGCCTCACCGGACGCGAGAGGGCGGGACCGAGCCGGCCGGCTCGGTCCCGCCCTCCGGGCGTTCTCTCGGCGCCTACTCGCCGAGCTGGTGGTCGGCGAGGAAGTGCGCGATGTCCTTGGTCGCCGGGTAGAGCTCCAGGTAACGGCCGAAGAACTCGTCGTAGAGCGGCTTGTTCTCCTCGTCCGGCTGGACGTGCGCCGAGACCTTCATCCAGCTGGTGGACTCGTCCGCCGCGCCGACGTTCTGCGCCGAGATCAGCGCGTCGCCGTAGCTGGCGCCGATGGCCAGCTTCGGCAGCACCTGCTCGATGCCGCAGACATCGGAGATGATCTGGGTCCACAGCCCGCCCTTGGTGCCGCCGCCGACCGCGACGAACCGCTTGCCCACGCCGCCCGCCTCCTTGATCGAGTCCAGCAGGTGCCGGGTGCCGTAGGCGGTGGCCTCCAGCAGCGCCCGGTAGAGCTCGCCGCGGGTGGTGCTCAGGGTGAGGCCGGCGATCACGCCGCGTGCCTTCGGGTCGCTGATCGGGGTCCGCTCGCCGGCGAAGTAGGGCAGCGCCAGCAGGCCGTTGGAGCCGGGGGCGACGTCGGCGGCCTCCTCGGTGAGGACGGCGTACTCGACGCCGCCGGTGAGGTCGCGCAGCCAGGTGGTCAACGCGCCGGACGCCGACAGGCCACCGGCCAGGGCGAAGGTGTCCCGGTAGGTGCCGGTCAGCGCCCACAGGTTCGGATGCGCCATGGCGTGGTCGGCGATCAGGTCGGCCACGATCGTCGAGCCGTACATCAGCATCACGTCGCCGGGGTCCTTGACCCCGACGCTGAGCGCCTCGCTGAAGGCGTCCGTGGAGCCGACGCCGACCGGGATGCCCTCGGGCAGGCCGCTCAGCCGGGCGCCCTCGGCGGTGATGTGGCCGGCGATCTCATTGGAGTACTTGAGTTCGGGCAGCGGCAGACCCGGCGCCACCAACTCGGCCCACTCCGGGATCCAGTCCTGGGTCCGCGGCGAGTACATCGGGTCGAACATGGACGCCGACAGGTGGTCGAGCACGTACGCGCCGGTCAGCTTGAAGGCCACGTAGGTCTGGGCCATGAAGAAGTACTTCGCCTTCTCCCACACCCACGGCTCGTTGCGCACCGTCCAGAGGAACTTCGGGCCCTGCGATTGCGAGGTGAGCACGTTCCCGCAGCGCTCGACCAGTGCCTCCGCGCCAAGCTTGCCGGTCAGCTCCTCGACCTCCCGGTAGGCGCGGGTGTCCACGCCGTACAGGATCGCCGGGCGCAACGGACGGCCGTCGCCGTCGCAGAACACGCTGCACGGGCCGATGCCCGAGGTGGTGATGCCCACGACCGGGCCGTCCGCCTTGTGCAGCAGGTCGGCGGTGATGGCCAGGAAGTCCGCCCACCAGACCTCATCGGCGTCGTGCTCGACGTGACCCGGCTTCGGCATCGAGGTCCGGTGCGGTTTCTCCGAGGTGGCGATCACCTTGCCGTTCAGCCGGGCGAGAACGCCCTTCGAGCTGCCGGTGCCGAAGTCGATCCCGATGACCAGCCTCTTGTCCTTCGCCATGGTGGCGCTCCTTTCTGCGAGCATCGTTGCTCTCCGGGAGGCAGCCGCGTTGCGGCCTCCCCACCATGAACGGTATTGGATGCGACGCGCCCCCGGGAGGGGTACGACCACGAAAGAGTCGAGAAAGAGTCAAATTACGTGTGGTAACCCACACGTCTGGTGAGATTCCTACGCTCGAGCGGGTTGGCTTCAGTCGGGAACCACCGCCACCTTCAGCCCCTTGCCGGTCGCGACGAACTCGATCGCCTCGGTGGCCCTGGACAGCCCGTAGGTGTGGGTGAGCAGCGACCGGGTGTCGATGGCGCCGCTGGAGATCAGCCGGACGGCCCGGGCGAAGCTCTCACGACCCGAGTTCGACGCGCCGACCACCGTGATCTCCCGGTAGTGGATCAGGTTCGCGGCGATGGTCGACCAGCCCTCGCCGGCCAGGCCGGCGAAGATGCTCACCCGGCCGCGTTTGCGGACCAGCTCGAGGCATTCGTTGACCAGTTCGGGCAGCCCGATGCAGAGCACGGCGACGTCGGCACCCACCCCGTCGGTCACCTCGCGGACGACCTCCAGCAGGTCCTGTGCCGTGGGGTCGACGGTGACGTCGGCGCCGAGGGCGCGAGCCCGGCCCAGTCGCGACGTGTTCGGGTCCGAGACGATCACCGTCTGGGCGCCGGCCAGCCGGGCCAGCTGCAGATGGATCATCCCGATCGGTCCCACCCCGAGGATCACCACCACGTCGCCGACCTCGACCCGGTAGTTGTCCAGGCCGTTGAGGCAGCAGGAGAGCGGCTCGGCCAGGCAGAGCTGGGCGGGCTCGAGGGCGGCGGACGCCTTGACCAGCTGGCCGCGGGCGATCGCCGCGCGCGGGATCAGCATGTGTTCGGCCAGCCCGCCGTTGACGTCGTAGCCGACCAGGTGGACGCGTTCGCACAGATGTTCCTGGCCGCGCCGGCAGGGACCGCACAGCCCGCAGGTGATGGACGGCGGCAGGGCCACCAGGTCGCCGGCCCGGAAGCCCCGGACGCCGGCACCGACGGCGTCCACGTAGCCGGCGACCTCGTGGCCGAGCACCACCCCGAGGTCGACGCCCTTGGTCTTCTCGCCGCGGATGATGCGCAGATCGGTGCCGCAGACGGTGTTGGCGCCGACCCGGACGCGCAGCTCGCCCGGGCCCGGCTCCGGAGTGGGCAGGTCGGTCAGTTCCGCCGGGACGCCGGGCCCGCGGTAGGTGAAGGCGCGCATCACAGCTCCCCGTGCACGATCTGCACCAGGTCGCGGCCGGTGGCCACCGGGTCGGGGGTGTTCCAGACGTTGCGGCCGAAGATCAGGCCGCTGGCGCCGGCGGTCAGCGCGTCCTTGGCGGCGCGGATCACGTCGGCCCGCTCGCCCTCTGCCCCGCCCAGGGTGAGTACCGGGACGTCGACCGAGCCGATGATCCCGCGCATCGATTCGACGTCGCCGGTGTACTCGGTCTTGATGGCGTCCGCGCCCAGCTCGAACGCCATCCGGCAGGCGTGCTGCAGGGCGTCCGCATCGTGCTTGTCGGCGTGCCTGGTGCCCCACAGGGTGGCCTCGACGATGATCGGCATGCCGACCCGGTGGGCCTCCTGAGCGGCGCGGGCCACCTGGGCCACGTTGTCGGCGAACACCTCGCCGTCGGCCGGGCCCATGATCAGATACATCACGATGGCGCCGGCACCCATCGCGAACGCCTCGCTGGGCGACAGCATCACCTTGTAGTGCTCGCCGGCCGCGCGCTTCCAGGTGTCGTCGATGACCGTCCAGTCGGCGCGCAGCACCGGCACCGGGGCGCCCCGATGCGCGAACAGGTGGGCGCCGGCCCGCAGCATGCCGGGGGCCAGTAGGACGCCGTCCGGGCCGCCCTCGACGATCTTGCCGAGCATGCCGACCGGGCTGCCGAAGGACGCCGGGACCCGCAGGTTGGTGCCGTGGTCGAAGGCGGTGATGAACGACCGCCCGGACCCGGGCCGGAACAGCCGGCCGAGTGCGATCTGAGTGCCCGTCATGGGTTCTCCTTTGCTGATATCTGCAAACATCTGCATGTTTATGCGGGAAGTGTATCGAATTCGCGGGTCGTAGGCGAGGGAACTCCCGAATATCGGCATAAACATGCAAGACTGTGCACTCGACCTGCGGAGGGGAGCGCGGACATGCCGATCATCGAGGGTGGCGGCGCGACGCCCGGTGCCGGGGTGCTGCCCGGCTCCCGGCGGGCGCGGATCTCGGACTACGTCGCCGCGGCCGGCGAGGCGTCCGTGATCGAACTGGCGGCCAGCTTCGGCGTGTCCGCGGACACCGTGCGCCGGGATCTGGTGCGGCTCGAGCAGGGCGGCCTGCTGGCCCGTACCCATGGCGGCGCCGTGGCGTTGCGCACGCCGGCGGCCGAGCTGGCCCCGCTCGCCGAGCGGCAGGTCGACCGACTGGCCGCCAAGCGGATGATCGGCCGGGCCGCGGCGCGGCTGATCCAGCCCGGCGAGACCGTCCTGATCAACGGCGGCTCCACCACCCTCGAGGTTGCCCGGGCACTGGGCGGACGCCCGGATGTCGCGCTGGTCACCTGCTCGCCCCAGGTGGCGATCGAGGCCGGCGGCGCGCTCCGCGGGGTGCACCTGATCGGCGGCCGCTGGCACGCCGACTTCGGGGTGGTGATCGGCCCGGTCGCCCTGCCTGGCGCCGAACGTTTGCGCGTCGACCGGCTGGTCCTGGGCGTCGCCGGGGTCGCCGCCGACGGCGTCAGCATCGCCAACATCGAGGAGGCGGCGATGCTGCGGGGCATGATCGACGCCGCCGAGGTCGTCGTCGTGGTCGCGGACGCCGCCAAGCTGGGTCGCTCGGCGTTCGCCCGGCTGGCCGGGCTGGACCGGGTCGCGATCCTGGTCACCGACCGGGCGCCGGACGCCGAGCTCGCCGACGCGCTCGGCGGAGCCGGCGTCGAGGTGGTGGTCGCGGGCTGAGCGCGGCGGCGTCCGTTCCCTGGGCCGGTCAGCCCATGTGCGGGTAGCGATGGTGGGTCGGCGGGACGAAGGTCTCCTTGATCGAGCGGGCGCTGGTCCAGCGCAGCAGGTTCTGCGGGGCGCCCGCCTTGTCGTTGGTGCCCGAGGCGCGGGCGCCGCCGAAGGGCTGCTGGCCGACCACCGCGCCGGTGGGTTTGTCGTTGACGTAGAGATTGCCGGCGGCGAACCGCAGGGTGTTGCTCGCGGACTCGATGGCCGCCCGGTCGCGGGCGATCACCGCGCCGGTGAGGGCGTAGGGCGAGGCCGACTCCGCCTGCCGCAGCACGGCGTCGAAGTCGGCGTCGTCGAAGACGTGCACCGCGAGGATCGGCCCGAAGTACTCGGTGCGGAACACCTCGTCGCTCGGATCCTCGCCGAGCACGACGGTCGGCCGGACGAACCAGCCGACCGAGTCGTCGAACCCACCCCCGGCCGCCACGGTCAACCCGGGCCGCGCCTCGGCCCGCTCGATCGCGGCCCGCTGCTTGGCGAAGGCGCGCTCGTCGATCACCGCGCCCAGGAAGTTGTCCAGGTCGCGGGGGTCGCCCATCGGCAGTTCGTCGACAGCGGTGATCAGGTCGTCGCCCATCCGGTTCCAGACGCTGCGCGGCAGGTAGGCGCGGGAGGCGGCCGAGCACTTCTGTCCGGCGTAGTCGAAGGCGCCGCGGATCAGCGCGGTCCGCAGCACCGCGTCGTCGGCGGACGGATGGGCGATCACGAAGTCCTTGCCACCGGTCTCGCCGACCAGGCGCGGATAGCTGCGGTAGCGGCCGATGGCGGCGCCGACCTGGCTCCAGAGCCGGTGGAAGGTGGCCGTGGAGCCGGTGAAGTGGATGCCGGCCAGGTCGGGACTGGCCAGGGCGACCTCGGAGACCGCGAGCCCGTCGCCGGGCAGCATGTTGATCACGCCGGGCGGCAGCCCGGCCTCCTCGAGCAGCTGCATGGTCAGGCCGGCCGCGAGCTGCTGGGTGGGTGACGGCTTCCACAGCACGGTGTTGCCCATCAGCGCCGGCGCGGTGGGCAGGTTCCCGGCGATCGCGGTGAAGTTGAACGGCGTGATCGCGTAGACGAAGCCCTCCAGCGGCCGGTGGTCGGTCCGGTTCCACACCCCGGGGCTGTTCGCGATCGGCTGCTCGGCGAGGATCCGGGCGGCGCAGTGGACATTGAACCGCCAGAAGTCGATCAGCTCGCAGGCGCTGTCGATCTCGGCCTGATAGGCGGTCTTGCCCTGGCCGAGCAGGGTGGCGGCGTTGAGCCGCTGGCGCCACGGGCCGGCCAGCAGGTCGGCGGCGCGCAGGAACACCGCCGCGCGGCTACATGGAGATTCTGCTCACCGTCAGCCGGGTCTACTACACCAACCTCAAGTACCTCGAACTGCTGCTGGCCACCGTCGTGCTGGCCGGCGTCCTGGCGCTGATCCGGCCGCGCTGGCCGCGCGGCGCCGCGATCTGGGGCCACTTCGTCCTGCTCGGCCTGATCAGCATCGCGCTGCCCTACAGCCTGCTGACCTGGGCGCAGGTCTGGGTCGACTCGTCCACGGCGATCGTGCTGTCCAGCACGACGCCGATCTTCGTCTTCCTGATCGCCACCCTCGGGCTGCGCACCGAGGCGTTCGGCGTGGGCCGGCTGGTCGCGGTGAGCATCGCCTTCGGCGGCGTGATCGTGCTGACCACGGGCAGCCCGGCCGGCTCGAGCAGCCCGTTCTGGTCGGCGATCATCGTGGTCACCTCGGCCAACTACGCCGTGGCCAACGTCTATACCCGGCGCTTCGTCTCGTCGGTGCATCCGCTGCTGACCGCGTTCCTGCAGCTCGGCTTCGGCACGGTGTGGCTGCTGCCGGTGCTGCTGATCAGCGGGGAGTGGCGGCTCCCGGCCGACGCCGGACTCGTCGGGATGCTCGCGCTGCTGGAACTCGGCGTCCTCGGTTCCGCGTTCGGCTACGTGTTGTTCTTCTTCTTCATCGCGACCTGGGGATCGACGATCACCAGCCTGAACACCTACCTGCAGCCGCTGGTCGGGATCGCCCTGGGCGTGGCGGTGCTGGGGGAGCGTCCCAGCTGGCAGGCCTGGCTCGGGATCGGCATCGTGGTGGCCGGGGTCGCGCTGTTCGGCCTGGTCACCCTGCGTGGGGAGGCCGGCCGGCGTCCGCTCAGACGATCCGGTGGCCGAGCCGCAGGATGATCAGGTCGGCGTCGGAGTCGTCGACGGACGCGATCGGCCAGAGTGCGGCGTCCAGGGTGTTGCCGGCCGACGTCCGGTAGCTCGGCACCGACAGCAGCAGGGCGTCGTCTCCGGCGGCGAGCAGCTCGGCCGGCACCTCCACGCCGTCGCTGAAGGCCACCCGGACGGCGCACGGCTCCAGCGGCAGGCCGACGCTCGACCGCTCGACGCTCAGCCGCGCGCCGCGGAACAGGTGGCTGTGCGAGGCGGTCAGCGGAAGCGGGCGGTCAGCCACGGGGACCCAGCCGGAGCGCGTGGGTGATGATGTCGGCCGTGCCATGGACGTGCGTGCGGGCGATCGCGCCGGCCGCGTCGCCGTCCCCGCCGGCCAGCGCCGCGTAGAGGGCGCGGTGCTCGTCGTTGACCCGGCGAATGTCCTCCTCGGTGAAGACGACCGGGGAGTTGAAGTTCCAGTAGTTGATCATCGTGCTGCGGGCCGCGTCGGCCAGCACGTGGTTCCGGGCGGCCTGGGTGATCAGCGAGTGGAACTCGTCGTTCAGTTGGTTCACCTCGATCCGGGCGTCGGTGCGCTCCATCTGCTCGATCAGCGCGAGCAGCCGCTCCAGGGTCTCGGCAGTGATCCGCCCGGCGGCCAGCCGGGCCGCCGCGGATTCGAACTCGGCGCGGGCCTCGAGCAGTTCGATGATCTCGTGCGGGGCGTGGTCGCGGACCACCCAGCCCTTCTGCTGGACGACGAGGCCTTCCTGCTTCAGCCGGAGCAGGGCCTCCCGGACCGGGGTGCGGCTGACGTTGAGTTGCGCCGACAGGTCCTGTTCGACCAGGCGGTGGTTCGGCCGGTACTCGGCGCTGAGGATCGCGTTGCGGAGGTGCTCATGGACGGCATCGGCAGCGATGGTTCCGGTCGATCGTCTGGCCACCGGGTCTCCTTCGACGGGGTATACCGGTCAGCATACAGATTGCCGTGGGCATGCGGCCGGGGGGTTGCCGGCAGGGCGTGGCACCGGTGGATCCCGTGCCGAGGAGGGGAGTCGAACCCCTATGCCCTTGCGGGCAGACGGGTTTGAGCCGTCCGCGTATGCCATTCCGCCACCCCGGCTGGAGCCATACGATCATGCCACATTCTCATCGGCCCTGCTTGTCGGAGTATGGTGCTACCTGTGCCCGACAGGCCTCCCGTCCCCACGACAGAAGAGTGCAGACAATGACGTCCGAAGCCGCCGCGACCACCGGCCGCGCCAAAGTCCTCGTCGCCGAGGACGAGGCGCTCATCCGCCTCGACCTGGTGGAGTTGCTGACCTCCGAGGGCTACGAGGTGATCGGCGAGGCCGGTGACGGCGAGCAGGCGCTGGCGATGGCCCGCGAGCTGGAGCCCGACCTGGTCGTGATGGACGTCAAGATGCCCAAGATGGACGGCATCTCCGCCGCGTCGGCGATCGCCGAGGAGCGGATCGCCCCGGTGGTGATGCTGACCGCCTTCTCGCAGCGCGAGCTCGTCGAGCGGGCTCGCGAGGCGGGCGCGATGGCCTATGTGGTGAAGCCGTTCGACGCCTCCGACGTGGTGCCCGCCATCGAGGTGGCGATGGCCCGCTACGCCGAGCTCCGCGCGGTCGAGGAGGAGGTCGAGGACCTCCAGGAGCGCTTCGAGTCGCGCAAGCTGGTCGAGCAGGCCAAGGGCCTGCTGATGGAGGGCCTCGGGCTCACCGAGCCGGAGGCGTTCCGGTGGATCCAGAAGACCGCCATGGACCTGCGCAAGTCGATGCGCGAGGTCGCCGAGGGCGTCATCGACCACTCCAAGGGCGGCAAGAAGCCCAAGCGGTAGTCGCCCCTACCCGGGCTCGTCATCCCGGCGGTCTCGGCGCCTGCCCGCCCATCATCCCGGTGGACCTTGGCGC
>CALMIQ010000194.1 GCA_937863965.1 uncultured Micropruina sp. | reverse complement strand
GACCCGGCCGCTCGGCCCGCGCGGGGCGGCCTACGCGGACGACTCGTTCGCCCGGCTCGTGCTGCACATCAACCGCGAGGTGATGGCGCACGGCGCGGAGATCTGCCTGCTGCGCGACCTGTACCGGGCCGAGCGGAACGGCCGCGATCCGCTGGTGGCCGCCGCGCTGCGGGGCGACGCCGAGGCGGTGCGGGCGATCGGTGTGGCGGGCGCCCGTCCGAGTCTGGCCGCCGAGGCCGCCGGCCTGCGGCATTGGGCCGTGGTGCGTGCCCTGGCCGAGTCCGGCGCGCCGATCGACGGGGCGCTGCACTACGCCGCCGCGGCGGGGCAGGCCGAGATCGCGGACCTGCTCGTCGCGCACGGCGCCGCACTGGACGCGGCCGACGAGCGGTTCGGGCAGGCCGCGGCCGGCTGGGCCGCGCACTGCGGCCACGCCGAACTCGCCGAGCGACTCCGCGACTGAGTGGCGGGGTCCCGTCCACTAGCGTGAGGCCCATGACGATGCCGCGCAGCACCCCGGCCGCCCAGGGGGTGGACGCCCGGGGCCTGCTGGCCCTGCTGGATGCCTTCGAGTCGCCCGGGCACGGCTACCACTCGCTGATGGTGGCCAGGCACGGCCGGGTGATCGCGGAGGGCTGGTGGGCGCCCTATGCCCACGACCGGGCGCATCTGGGGTACTCGCTGAGCAAGAGCTTCACCGCCACCGTGCTGGGCAACCTGGCCGGACGCGGCCTGATCGACCTGGACGCGCCGGTGCTGTCCTACCTCACCGACCTGGCGACCGTGTCGCCGGTGTGGCGGCGGGTGAGCGTCCGGGACTGCATCGCGATGACCGCCGGGCACACCGCCGACGCCTGGGACTGGCGCGGCGAGGGCCTGCCGGCCGGGGTCCGCCCGGGCGATCCGGATCCCGTGCTGGAGTTGATCCTGGCCGCCGAGCCGGACGGCGAGCCGGGCCGGGTCTGGGCCTACAACCAGGTGGCCACCTACCTGGTCGCGCAGGCGATCGCCGCGGCGTCCGGCGAACCCCTGTCGGTGCAGGTCCGCCGGCTGCTGCTGGACCCGTTCGGCGGGGGTGCCGCCCGGGCGCAGCGCACCCCGCAGGGCCGCGACCTGGGCTTCAGCGGGCTGTCCGTGACGACTCCGGCCATCCTGGCCCTGGCCCAGACCTGGCTGGACGGCGGCCTCTGGCGGGGCGAGCGGATCGTGCCCGCGGACTATGCCGCGCTGGCGCTGCATCCCAGCGCGGCATCGCTGGCCGCCGCCGAGATGGTCGGCGACTGGGCACACGGCTACGGCTACTCGTTCTGGGGCGGAAGCCACGGTTACCGCGGCGACGGCGCCTTCGGCCAGTTCGCCGTCGTGCTGCCCGACCAGGACGTCGTGGTGGCGATCACCTCGGAGGTCGAGGTGATGCAGGAGGTGCTGGACCGGCTGTGGCACCACCTGCTGCCGGCGATCGATGCCGAACCGCACCCGGACGCCGACCGGCAGCTGGCGCGACGGCTCGCCGAACTGGAGCATCACCCGTTGTCGGGACCGGGACGACGGCCGCGGGTGCGGGCGCGCCGCGATCCGGCGTCCCAGCTGCCGGAGGCGTTCGGCGCGGTGACGCTGGAGACCTCACCGGGCGGGCATCACCTGCTGCGCATCGACCATCCGGCGGGGGAGCTGGTCACGGTGGTGGGCGACGGGCAGTGGCTGGAGTCGCGCTGGGCGACGCCGGCCGGTCCCGAGCTGGCGGTGGTGTCCAGCGGCGCCTGGCGCGGCGGAGTCTTCACCGCGCAGCTCCGCCTGATCGAGACGCCGCACACGATCCTGCTCGACCTCGACGCGGACGCCGGCACCGTGCGGCTCGACTGGCGGCTGGTCCCGCTGACCGGGCCCGATCCGCTGCACGCGGTCGGCTTCCCGATCTGACCGGACGCCGGGCGTCACTCGCCGGCGTTGAACCAGTCCTTCGACTCGGGGAACTGCTCGGACAGGTACTCGTAGAGCTGGCCCGAGGTGCCGACCATGCACCGCACCTGCTGGCGCAGGAAGTCGTCGGTCACCCCGGTCTCGATGTCGATCACCAGGTCGCCGAACACCCCGAGGTGCTCCTCGCCGCGGACCACGCTCGCCTTGGGCCAGAAGTGGTCGCGGTTCCAACTGTTCAGGGCCTCGACGACGAAGTCGTAGGACGTCACCGGCGGGCGGATGTCCCACATCGACCGCATCGCCATCAGGTCGTTGTCGTTGCCCTCGACCAGGAACCACAGCCGCATGGTCTCCCAGTCGGCGAACCGGTCACCGTCGTCGTCGATGGCGAAGTTGATCTCCAGGCTGTTCAGGACGGCGTCCCAACGCTCGCGGTTGAACGGCTGCGGACCTTGCGGCGGGTTGGGTGGCTGGGTGGGGCCCCAGTTGAACATGGTCATGAGCTGGTCCTTTCGTTGCCTTCGTCGGCCGAGGTGCGGCGCGGGGTGACCGGCCAGTCGTCGGGATACAGGTGCGCGAGCTCCTCGTGCTGCTTGCTCAACAGGCGGCGGGCACGGGTGGAGAGTCGGTCGCCGAAAACGGTGCCGTTGAGATGGTCGGTCTCGTGCTGCAGGCAGCGGGCCAGCAGGCCGGTTCCCTCGACCCGGACCGGGTTGCCGCCGGCGTCCTGCCCGGTGCAGACCGCGGTGTCCGGCCGGGCCAGCACCTGGTAGCCGCCCGGGAACGACAGGCAGCCCTCCTCGGTGGCGTCCAGGTTGCGCTCGCGGGCATCGGGCACGGTGACCACCGGGTTGCACACGACGCCGCTGTGCACGACGTCGTCGGCGTCGGGGCATTCGAAGACGAAGACCGACAGGTCGCGACCGACCTGGGTGGCGGCCAGGCCGACGCCCTGGGCGGCGTGCATGGTGGCGAACATGTCCCGCACCAGGCCGCGCAGTTCGTCGTCGAACGCGGTCACCGGACGGGTCCGCTCATGCATCACCGGCGCGCCCCACCGGGTGATCGGCAGCACGGTGCCACCCGTGGTCAGATCGTCGCTCATGGCCACCTTTCTCTCCGCCCGACACGCTACTAGGCATTCCGGGAGCGGGCCGGAGAGTCGGGCCTGTCGAGATCATCGCGGGTGGGTGGCCGGCCGTACGCTCGCCCCATGGGCTCCGAACTCCTCGACGCCTGGGCACACCACCTGAG
>CALMIQ010000193.1 GCA_937863965.1 uncultured Micropruina sp. | reverse complement strand
TGCGCGCCGGGATCGGCGAACGGAAGGTGAGCCATGGGCCAACCCTAACGGCCGCGCCACCCCAAGCGTCCGCCGCCCGAGCCCATCGCCGGCCCCTCCCGCGTTACGAAGGAAGGCACGTCCCACTGGCCCGTGCCCTGCCCGCGGACCCATACTGGCGCGATGCCGTGGGTGGACGACCTGGTCGCGCTGGAACCCGTCGCGCGCCGGGCGCCCAGCGTGCTGAACACCCAGCCGGTGGTGCTGCGGCGGGCCGTCGACCGGCTGGAGGTGGGTTGGGATCCGCGCCGGACGCTGCCGATCCTCGATCCGGACGACGACCAGCTCTTCCTGTCCATCGGCGCGTTCATCGAGGCGCTGCGGGTGGCCGCCGGGGACGCCGGCATCGGGGTGTCCGTCGAGTACGCCGTGGACGCCGCCCGGCACCGGTTCGCGTCGCTGCGCCCCGGCCCGGTCACGCGCCCCTCCTTCAGCGCCGACGAGGTACGCAACCGGGTGAGCGGCGCCGGCCGGTTCGCCGAGCCGTTCCCGTCGCTCCATGAGGTCGATCAGATCGCGACCAGCGCCGGGCTGCCCTCAGGCATGAGCGTGCTGGCCTGGGAGCCGGCGGTGGCGGCCCCGCTGGCCGAGCGCGCGCACCGCTGGCTGTTCGGCACCCCCGAGCCGCGTCGGGAGCTGCGCGACTGGGTGCGCCGGGGTGCCGACGACGGGATCGAACCGGAGGCTCTCGGGCTGCCCGCCTGGCGTGCTCGCCTGTTCCTCGCCTCGCGGGGCGTCTGGGACGACGCGGCGTCCGACCTGCTGGGCGGCCATCCGCGCGGGCTGGGCACCCTCGCGGCGGTGGTGGACGCCGACCCGGCAGGCGGCCCGCGGCGCCTGGGGGTTCTGGGCGCCGGGCTGCTGCGATTCACGCTGCAGGCGGCCCGCCACGGCCTGCGGGTGCAGCAGCTTCCCCACCTGACTGCCTACCCGGAGACCCGCGAGCTGCTGGCCTATCTGGCGGAGGCCTCCCCGGGCGCCGGGCGCGTCGCCTGCGCCGTCCGGGTGGGGACGCCGGAACGCGAGCCGCCGCTCGGGCGGCGGCGTCCGACCCCGATCGAAGGCTGAACCAAGCCCGACGAAACCACACGACACCAGGTGAATCCACACCTCCGGACGGCCGTCCGGACGCTGTCGGCGGCCCGTCCCGGCTCGATGTGAGTTGTGTCGCGCCAAGCTCTATGCTGCGGCCATGGTCGACGAGGACACCACCTTTCAGCTCCGCATGGATCGCTACGGACCCGACCTGCTCGACGGTCTGACCCGGGTCTACGGCGATGCGGCGCCGGCACTCTTCGAACGGCTGACCGGCGTGATGCGGGACGCCGTCGCGGCCCGCAGCACCGACCTGAAGGTCCTGGACGAGGCCCGCCTGCTCAGTCCCGACTGGCTGCAGCGCCCGGACGCCGTCGGCTACGTCTGCTACGCCGACCGGTTCGGCGGGTCGCTGGCCGGGGTCGCCGAACGGATCGACCACCTGAAGTCGCTCGGTGTCAGCTACCTGCATCTGATGCCGCTGCTGCGCCCCCGCGAGGGCGACAGCGACGGCGGCTACGCGGTCGCCGACTACCGCCAGGTCGACCCCAGGCTGGGCACCATGGACGACCTCGCCGGCCTGGCCTCGACCCTGCGCGGACAAGGCATTTCGCTGGTCGTCGACCTCGTCCTCAACCACGTCGCCCGGGAGCACGAGTGGGCCGTCCGGGCGCGCGCCGGTGAGCAGAAGTACCGCGACTACTTCCACATCTTCGGCGACCGGCAGCTGCCGGACGCCTACGAGCGGACTCTGCCGGAGGTGTTCCCCGACTTCGCGCCCGGCAACTTCACCTGGGACGACGAGGCGCAGGGCTGGGTGTGGACCACCTTCAACGCCTTCCAGTGGGACCTGAACTGGGCCAATCCGGACGTCTTCGCCGAGTTCGCCGACCTCATCCTGTTCCTGGCCAACAACGGCGTCGAGGTGCTGCGGCTGGACGCGATCGCCTTCATCTGGAAGGAGATGGGCACCGACTGCCAGAACGAGCCGCCGGTGCACGACATCACCCAGGCCCTGCGCGCCGTGCTGCGGATCGTCGCCCCGGCCTGCGCGCTGAAGGCCGAGGCCATCGTCGGCCCGCAGGACCTGATCTCCTACCTCGGCCAGGGCCGGCACTTCGGCAAGGTGTCCGACCTCGCCTACCACAACTCCGTCATGGTGCAGCTGTGGGGGGCGCTGGCCTCGCGGCACACCCGGCTGTTCGAGGTGGCGCTGTCGAACTTCCCGGGCAAGCCGGCGAGCACGACCTGGGCCACCTACGCGCGCTGCCACGACGACATCGGCTGGGCGATCTCGGACG
>CALMIQ010000192.1 GCA_937863965.1 uncultured Micropruina sp. | reverse complement strand
CACGAAGACCACCAGCGGCGCGGTCAGCAGCGACAGCATGATCGCGTTCAGCAGCAGGTGCTCGCGCAGCACCGCGACGAACTCGCGGATGACGGCGCTGGTCCAGTAGTAGCGTGCGGTCGGGGCGCCCACCGAGTATCCGGCGATGCCGAGCCGACGCATCAGCAGCGCCGCCCGGAAGGCGTGGAAGTCGTTGGTGACCGCGGCGATCGGGCCTCGCACACCGCGTTCCCGCAGCAGCTCGGCGCTGTAGGTCAGGTTCTCTTCGGTGTTGCGCGACCGGTTCTCGATCACGATCCGGTCGGCGGGGAAGCCGTCGTCGGTCAAGAAATCCGCCATCGCCTCGGCCTCGGCGACCGGCTCGTCCGGACCCTGGCCACCGGAGGTCACCAGCACCGGACGACGGTCCGCGTACCGGTCATACAGCTCGCGCCCGCGGCGCAGCCGGGAGGCCAGCAGGGGCGGCACCCGGCCCTGGATCAGCCCGGAGCCGAGCACCACCACCGCCGCCACCGGGCCGCCGCGCCGAGCCATGATCGCCGGGTACAGACCGCCGTAGAGCAGGAAGGCGACGAAGCCGAAACCCAGGTAGCCCAACGGCAGCCCGAGCAGCAACAGCACGACGGCCCACTGCGTCGCGTTGGCCATCAGCACCGGCACCCACAGGCCGAGATAGCCCAGCATGCCGGCGCCGAGGCCGATGGACAGCAGCCGCGACAACCCCCATCCCTCCCGTCGCAGCAGCGTGACTCCGGTGACGATCAGGAAGCCGGCCAGCGCCAGCACGGTGACCAGCAACGCCACCATGAGGGCGATCAGGGCGTAGGTGACCAGCTCCTGACGGTAGTTCTCCACGACGGCGATGATCAGCCCGGCCACCGACGTCAGGCACCACATCACCAGGGCGAGCAGGTACAGGCCGGTGCGCACCTTGCGCGGATCGGACGTCGCGCTGATCGTCAAAGCCACCACCAGCAGGGCGACGCCGATCGGCAACTCCAGCATCCCGGCTACCTCCACGCACCCTGCCCAGTGGGCTTCGACTACGCCCGACACCGTAGCAGCGGCCCCCGAACCGACCGCTCCCGCATTCCTCAGATCAGGTCGTCGTGCTCGCCGCCGATCCAGGCCAGATAGCGGTCGGCGGAGAACCGGACGATCGCGGCGGCGTCGTCGGCCAGCCGTCCGGCGACGTTGTCGTAGAGCCGCCGGTAGGGGTGCCGGTCGAACCCCTCGACGATCCGCCGGACGCCCAGCGGCGACATCGGGATCGAGTTGGGGTAGCTGCGCAGGAAGGTGACATTGCCGTCCGGACGCACCCCGCAGGCGTCCCCGGCCAGCAGCACCCCGGCGCCGTCCGCACCGGTCCAGTGCGCGATCGTCTGGCCGGGGAAGTGGCCGCCGACCTGGCTGGCCCGGACGCCGGGCAATGGTTCGAACGGCTCGTCCCAGACCACGATCGCCGGGTCTGCCCGCTGCACCCAGTTCGCATCCTTGGCTGCCACGTAGACCGGGACGCCGCCGAGGGCCCGGCTCCAGGCGACCTGCGAACCGTACATGTGCGGATGGCTGGCCATGATGGCCGCCACACCCCCGAGCCGCTCCACGACCTCGACGGCCGCGGGATCGACGAACGACGGGACGTCGAACAGCAGGTTGCCGCCCGCCCCGATCACCAGCAGCGCGGTCTGCCCGATGCCGATCCTCGGCTCCGGGCGCAGGCCCCACAACCCGGGCTCCTCCTCGGCGATCACCAGCCGGTAGCCCTCGCTCAGCAGGGCCTCGCTCGTCGTCCAGGCCGGACCCGAGGGCAGCACGTACTGCCGCTCGTCGGTGCAGATGGCGCAAGCGGCGGGCGGCTCGGCGGCCACCGCCTGCTCGACGCCGCAGGTGCGGCAGATCCACTCGGTCATGAGGTCCCTTCGGTTCCGTTCAGGTAGGCGAGCACGGCGCGCACCCGGCGATTGTCCTCGTCGGGGCCGAGGTCGAGCTTGGCGAAGATGTTCGCCACGTGCTTGGCGACGGCGGCGGGCGTGATCACCAGCTGGGCGGCGATCTGCTGGTTGGCGGCGCCCTTGGCCATCAGCGACAGCACCTCGAGTTCCCGGGGGGTGAGCCGGCCCAGCCGCGGATCGGTGCGCCGCGCGTTGAGCAGCTGGGCGACCACCTCGGGGTCCATCACCACCTCGCCGGCGGCGACCAGTTCGGCCGAGCGCATGAAGTCCGCGACGCGTCCGACCCGTTCCTTGAGCAGGTAGCCCACGCCGCCGGCCGCGTTGGCCGCCAGCAGGGTGGCGGCGTAGGCGGGCGCCACGTACTGGCTGACGATCAGCATCGGCAGGCCGGGGTGGCTCGCCCGCAGCTGGACGGCGGCCCGCAGGCCGTCGTCGGTCATCGTCGGCGGCATCCGGACGTCGGTGATCACCAAATCGGGCAATCCGTCCGGACCGTCCGCGAGCCGGGCGCACTGCGCGATCAGCTCGGGGGCGTC
>CALMIQ010000191.1 GCA_937863965.1 uncultured Micropruina sp. | reverse complement strand
ACGACATCTTCGGGGGCAAGTACGTCCCCGAGGCGCTGTACGCCGCACTCGCCCAACTGGAGGCCGAGTTCGACAAGGCGATGGGTGACGAGACCTTCTGGCGCGAGCTGGACGACCTGCGCCGCAACTACTCCGGACGCCCCACGCCGCTGACCGAGGCCAAGCGGTTCGCCGAACACTGCGGCAACGCGATCGTGCTGCTCAAGCGCGAAGACCTCAACCACACCGGCTCGCACAAGATCAACAACGTGCTCGGCCAGGCGCTGCTGACCAAGCGGATGGGCAAGACCCGGGTGATCGCCGAGACCGGCGCCGGCCAGCACGGCGTCGCCACCGCCACCGCGGCGGCCCTGCTCGGCTTGGAGTGCCGGGTCTACATGGGCAAGGTCGACACCGACCGGCAGGCCCTCAACGTGGCCCGCATGCAGCTGCTCGGCGCCGAGGTGATCGCCGTCGAATCGGGTAGCCAGACGCTGAAAGACGCGATGAACGACGCGATGCGCGACTGGGTCGCCAGCGTCGACGACACCCACTACCTGATCGGCACGGTGGCGGGCCCGCACCCGTTCCCGAAGATGGTCCGCGAGTTGCAGCGGGTGATCTCGACCGAGGCCAAGGCGCAGGTGCTGGAGCGGTACGGACGGCTGCCGGACGCCGTCACCGCGTGCGTCGGCGGCGGCTCGAACGCGATGGGCATGTTCGCCGACTTCATCGACGAGCCGACGGTCGCCCTATACGGGTTCGAGGCCGGCGGCGACGGGGTGGAGACCGGACGGCACGCGTCCGCGATCTTCGGCGGCTCGGTCGGTGTGCTGCACGGCATGCGGACCTACATCCTGCAGGACGAAGACGGCCAGACCCTGGAGTCGCACTCGATCTCGGCCGGCCTCGACTACCCGGGTGTCGGCCCCGAGCACTCCTGGCTCGCCGCGACCGGCCGGGCGAGCTATGAGCCGGTCACCGACGCCGAGGCGATGGAGGCACTCCAGCTGCTCACCCGCACCGAGGGGATCATGCCGGCGATCGAGTCCGCGCACGCGCTGGCCGGGACGATGCGGCTGGGCAAGCGGCTGGCTCAGGCCGACCCGGACGCGCGTCCGATCGTCGTGGTCTGCGTCTCGGGCCGCGGCGACAAGGACGTGGACACCGCGATCAAGTGGTTCGGACTGGACGGCTCGGCGGACGCCAGCGTGGGGGGAGAGCAGTGAGCGCGGGCATCTCGGGGCAGGCGCTGCTGCGCGCCCAGCAGGAGGGCCGCAAGGCGCTCGTCGCCTACTACCCGGTCGGCTTCCCCGACGTGGGACGCTCCCTGGACGTGCTGCGCACCCTGTGCGGCGAGGGGGACCAGCCCGGCGCCGACCTGATCGAGATCGGGCTGCCGTACTCCGATCCGGTGATGGACGGCGTGGTGATCCAGCGGGCCGGCACCCGGGCGCTGGCCCGCGGCGTCCGGACCAGAGACGTGTTCGCCGCGGTCGAGGCGGTCGCCGCCACCGGCACCGCCTCGGTGGTGATGACCTACTGGAACCTGGTCGACCGCTACGGCGTGGACGCCTTCGCCCGCGACCTGGCGGCCGCCGGGGGAGCCGGGCTGATCACCCCCGACCTGGTGCCGGACGAGGCCGGCGACTGGTTCGAGGCGTCCGACGCACATGACCTGGACCGGGTCTTCCTGGTGTCGCCGTCCTCGACGGACGAGCGGATCGTCGCCACCGCGAACGCCTGCCGGGGCTGGATGTACGCCACCGCCGTGATGGGGGTGACCGGCACCCGCGCCCAGGCGTCGTCGGCGGCGCCGGAGCTGGTGGACCGCATCCGCAGGCTCGCGCCGGACACCCTGGTCGGGGTCGGTCTGGGCATCTCCGACGGCGACCAGGCCGCGGACGTCGCCCGCTTCGCCGACGCGGCGATCGTCGGCTCGGCCTTCGTCAAGCGGATGCTGGCCGCCGACGACGCCGGGACGCCGGAGGATCTCGGCGCCGTCCGGGCCCTGCTCAGCGACCTGGCGGCCGGCGTACGGCGATGAGGCGGCTGGCGCGCGGCACTGTGGCGGCTCTCGCGGCCCTCGCGCTGACGGCGTGCGGTGCGCCCGCGGCTGCCGTCCGGCCGGTCGGCAGCGCCAGCGCGAAGACCTATGGCGGGGCGGAGTTGACGCAGCCGTACACCATGCCGGACGCCACCCTCACCGACTCGGCCGGACAGCGGTTCGCGCTGCGCTCCGGCACCGACAAACCCGTCGTGGTGGTGTTCTTCGGCTACACGAACTGCCCGGACATCTGCAAGACCACGCTGTCCGACCTGGCCAGCGCCCTGAACCGGGTGAGCCCTGAGACCCGCGGGAAGATCCAGGTGCTGCTGATCACCACCGACCCGGCTCGCGATTCCGCCGAGGTGCTGAAGACCTACCTGGCCCGGTTCGACCCGACCTTCATCGGGCTGACCGCCCCCCTGGACCAGATCAAGAAGATCGCGGCCCCGCTCGGGGTGGTGA
>CALMIQ010000190.1 GCA_937863965.1 uncultured Micropruina sp. | reverse complement strand
CCCGCCTGCACCTCACCCCGAGCGCGGTCAGCCAACGACTCAAGGCGCTCGAGCGCCAGGTGGGCCGGGTGCTGCTGGTGCGCAGCAAGCCGGCCCGGCCGACCGAGGCGGGCCGGTCCGTGATCCGGCTGGCCCGCCAACTCGCGCTGCTCGAACACGACACCCTGGTCGAGCTCGGCGCCGACGACGCCTCCGCCGCCCGGATCAGCGTGCCGCTGGCCGTCAACGCCGACTCCCTGGCCACCTGGTTCCTGGAACCGCTCGCCCGCCTGGTGCGGGCCCATCCCGTGGTCTTCGACCTGCACCGCGACGATCAGGACTTCACCGCGGGGCTGCTGGAGTCGGGCACCGTGATGGGCGCCGTCACCTCGCGGGCGCGTCCGGTTCCGGGCTGCCGGGTGCTGCCGCTGGGCGTCATGCGCTACCGGGCCGTGGCCACGCCCGCCTTCGTCGCCCGATGGTTGCCGCAGGGTGCCGCCGCCGCAGCGCTGGCCGAGGCGCCCGTGGTGGACTTCGACCGTCGCGACGACCTGCAGACCGCCTGGTTGGCGCAGCGGGGCGTCGACCCCGCCCTGCCGCCCCGGCACTTCGTGCCCGCCTCGGCGGACTTCGCGCGCGCCGTCCGACTCGGACTCGGGTGGGGCATGCTGCCCGGGTTCCAGTCCGCGGACGCGCTGTCCTCCGGTGAGCTGGTGAGCCTGGACGGCGGCCCGATCGACGTCGCCCTGCACTGGCAGCAGTGGAACCTGCGTTCGCCGCTGCTGGACGCCATCGCCGCCGAGATCCGCGACGAGGCCGGGCGGGTCCTCACCCCGCAAGGTGCATAACCCTGTTCGGGGCGCGTCGCCGCCGGGTAGTTTGGGGATGCGGTATAGCCGCGACCATCCCTAACACTGGAGGAACAGTGAAGCGTAAGAAGCCGCTGAAGGCCGTCGAATCGACCGCCGAATCAGCCGCAGACGCCAGCAAGGCAGCCCTCGACGAGGCGGTGCAGAAGCTCACCCCCTTGGTCGAACAGGCAGGGGAATACGTGGAGGGCGCCCGCAAGCGCGGCGTCGAGTTCGCCGCCGACGCCTACGACCGGGTGCAGCCCCACCTCGAGACCGCCCGCAAGCGCGGCGCCGAGTTCGCCTCGGACGCCTATGAGCGGCTCGAACCCAGCCTCAAGGACGCCTACGAACGCATCGAACCGTCGTTCAAGGAGGCCGGACGCCGCGCCGCCGAGACCTACGAGCGGGTGCAGCCGAAGCTGACGGAGGCCAGGAAGCGCGGGGCGAAGATCGCCGCCGAGACCCTGGACCGCGTCCACCCGGCACTCGACGACGCGCTGGACCGGGTCACCCCGGCCGTCGACAGCGCCGTGAAGAAGGTCCGTCCCGTCGTGGACGAGACTCTCGAGCGGGTCACGCCGACCGTCGACCTGGCCCGCGACCGGGTGCAGAACGACTTCCTCCCCTGGCTGGTCGCCGCCCTGTACAAGGCCGCCGACCTGGTGAAGGAGGAGGTCGAGGAGATCAAGCCCGAGCCGAAGCGCCGCAGCGTCGGCAAGACCATCGGCCTGATCGCGCTGGCCGGCGCCGTCCTGGCCGGCGTGGTGTACGCCGTCCGCAAGCTGCTGGCCGGTCCCGAGGCCAGCTGGGAGACCCACGAGCCCTCCCGGCCCTATGTCGCCGACCCGGTGGCCGACGTCGTCGACAAGGCCAAGGACGCCGCGGCCGCCGCGACGGACGCGGTCGCCGAGAAGCTCTCCGACGCCAAGGACGCCGCCGCGGACGCGGTCGACAAGGCCAAGGACGCCGCCGGCGACGCGGTCCAGGCCGCGAAGGATGCCGCTTCCGACGCCAAGGATGCCGCGGCCGACCTGGCGGACGACGCCGAGGAGGTCGGCGAGGAGGCCCTCGACAAGGCCGGTGAGGCGATCGACGAGGCGAAGCAGGCCGCCGCGGAGGTGCTCGACGACGTGTCCGATGAAGCCAAGGGTGCCGCCGAGGAGGTCGGCGAGGCCGTCGAGGACGTGAAGGAGAAGGCGAAGGACGCAAAGGGTGATGCCTCCCCTTTAGCTGACAGCCCCTACGGCGAGGGTTCGTACGTGGGGGCCGAGCCGCCCGAGGATTACATCATCAAGGGCAACGAGCGCTCGATGAAGTACCACCTGCAGGGCTCCGGCGGCTATGAACGCACGATCACCGACGTGTGGTTCAACTCCGCCGAGGCGGCCGAGCGCGCCGGATTCGTCCGCGCGCAACGCTGACCGACGACCCCCGATCGGGGGCGGCCACATCGTCGGCCGCCCCCGATCCGCGTTCTCCGGGGTAGCGGATTTCGGCCATTTCGGGGTGACCACTCACAAAGCACCCCTCGAAAAGTGCTTTCTAGGTATGAGAGCTCTTTCGTCCCGGCCCCGTCGCCCCGCCTGGGTGGACGCCGCACCGTTCCGAGCGCACCTGCGGCACGCGCTCGCCGTCGCCGACGTGCCCTGGCCCGCCGTCGCCATCGCCGGCGGTGTCCCGGTGGGAGCGGTGCGCGCCCTGCTGTTCGGCCGGTCAGGGCGTCAGCAGGCCCGCATCGATCCGCGGCTGGCGGCCCGCCTGCTGAGCGTCGACGCCGGCGAGCTGAGCCGAATGCGCGCCACCCGGGTGCCCGCGTCGGGCACCACCGACCGGCTGCGCAGCCTGCTGGCGGCCGGTGTCGACCCGCTGCAACTGGCCCGCTGGTGCCGGGTGCCCCCGGCGGAGTTGGCGCTGCTGGTAGACGGCGACGCCGCCACCTGCTCGCGGCTCACCGAGGCGGTGGTCCTGGCCGCCGAACGGCTGCGGGCCACTCCCTCGGCGCCCGGCCGGGCCGCCGCCTAGGCTGCCCATCATGACCCCACCGGCCCTGACCGGCGTGCTGGTGCTGCCGGTGTTGTTCGCGGCGGTGATCGGGCTGGCCACGCCCGCGATCCTGCGGGCGCTGCCGCCCCCCGTCGACGAACCGGGCGCCGATCCCTACCGCCGCCTGGCCACGCCCGGAACGGCGGTCGCCGTCTTCGCCCTGGTCGCCGCGGCGGCCACGCTGGCGGTCGCCGCGGCGCCGGCGTCGTCGCCGGCCTGGCTGGGCCTGGCCGGTCCGGGGGTGCTGGCTGCGGTGGTGGACGCCCGAACCGGCTACCTGCCCAGGCACCTGACCCGGGCCGCCTGGCTGCTGACCGCGCTCGGGCTGCTCGCCTGCACGGCCGTGGCGGGCCCGTGGCCGCTGCTGCGCGCCGTGGTCGGGGCGGCGTCCGCGGCGGCCCTGTTCTGGCTGTTCTGGCGCTTCGGCGACGGCTTCGGCTTCGGCGACGTGAGGCTGGCCCCGGTGATCGGGGCGTCCGCGGCGTCGGTCGGCTGGCCGGTGCTGGCCGGCGCCCTGCTGCTGGGCGGCCTGCTGGGGGTGGCCTGGGGAATCACTTGGCAGGCGCTCGGACGCGGCCGCGCCTTCCCGTACGGCCCCGCGCTGGTCGCCGGGCCGTTCCTGGCGCTGGGCGCGTCGCTGCTGCTGCCGGAGGCGTCCGGGTGAGGGCGGCGCTCAGGCGGGCTCGGCCAGCCGGCGGCTGACCGTCACCCAGGTGTCCAG
The DNA here is from genome assembly GCA_937863965.1 of uncultured Micropruina sp. Classification (GTDB taxonomy): domain Bacteria; phylum Actinomycetota; class Actinomycetes; order Propionibacteriales; family Propionibacteriaceae; genus Micropruina. Next base: position 2,373 of record CALMIQ010000190.1, on the reverse strand, counting down.
CACCGCCGTGGCGGCACCCGAGTCGATGGCGGAGGCCGCGGACGCCACGTGCCCGGCCAGCTGCTCGGTGAGGTCGCGCTCCAGGCTGGGCCGGTGGTAGGCCAGCAGCGCGGCGGCCGCGTTCAGCACCACGATGTCGCGGATCGGCCCCGGCTCGCCGGCGAACACCCGGCGTGCGACCGCCGCGTTGTGCGCGACCCCGCCGCCGACCAGGTCGGCGTGGCCGGCCCGGGCGAACCCCAGGTCGGCCGGATCGAGGCTGGCCGTCCTGACCTCGCCGTCGCTGATCAGCCAGATGTCGGACGTCGTGGTGGTGGTCAGCTCGTCGAGTCCGTCGTCGCCGTGGAAGACCATTCCTCGGGTGCCGCGGCGGGCCAGGACGCCGGCGACCAGCGCCGCCATCCGCTCGTTGGCGATGCCGACGGCCTGCGCGGCCGGACGGGCCGGGTTGGCCAGCGGGCCGAGGAAGTTGAACGGGGTCTGGATGCCGAGCTCGCGCCGGGCGGTCGCCGCGTGCCGCAGCGACGGGTGGTACAGCGGCGCGAACAGGAAGACGATGCCGGCCTCGGCCAGCACCGCCGGCTGCCGGTCGGGCGGCACGTTCAGCGCAACCCCGAGCGCCTCCAGGCAGTCGGCGGCCCCACAGGCCGAGGATGCCGCCCGGTTGCCGTGCTTGACCACCCGCGCGCCGGCCGCGGCCGCGACCACGGCCGCCATGGTCGACACGTTGACGGTGTTGGCGCGGTCGCCGCCGGAGCCGACCACGTCGACCGCCTCGGCGTCGAGGGTGATCGGCGTGGCCCGATCGCGCATCGCCTCGGCGAGCCCGGCGATCTCGTCGACGGTCTCCCCCTTCGCCCGCAGGGCGACCAGGAAGCCGGCCAGCTGCACATCGGTGGCGTTGCCGGCGAGGATCTCGTCCATCGCCCAGACCGCTGCCTGCGAACTCAGGTTCTCACCGGAGACCAGCCCGGTGAGCACATCGGGCCAGGTGTACGCCACGCTCAGACCGCCTGGCTCAGCCGTGCGCGCAACAGCTCGGCGACCGCGCCGGGCAGCCGGACGGGATCGACGGGGAACATCGACACGGCGTCCGCGTGCGCCCAGGTGGTCAGCCAGGAGTCGGCGACCCGGATGATCAGCACCAGGATCGGCGGGCAGTCGGGGATCTCGTCCTTGATCTGTTTACACAGCCCGATCCCGCCGGACGGGTTCGCCTCGGCGTCCAGGATCAGCAGGTCGAGCCCGCCGGCGTCGACGGCGGCCAGCACGGCCGGCTGGGTGGCGGCCTCGTAGACCTCGAGTTCCGGCAGGTCGGCGGCCACCCGGCGTCCGAGCGCCAGACGCACCTGCTCGCGGGTCGTCCGGTCGTCGGAGTAGAGCAGGATCGTGGCTTTGTCGTGACTCATGCGCGTTCCTCGTCGGCGGGGAGCTGGCCGGGCGTATCGGCAGCATCGTATCGCGCCGCGCTCGCCCGGGCGGCCAGCCGTTCCTCGCGGTCGAGCTGGCGGTCGATCCGGGCCGCCTCCCGCTGCGAGTCCTTGTACCACTGCACGAAGAACACCGCCAGGATGATCAGCGAGATCAGGTCACCGGCGCCCCACATGATGCCGCCGGCGAGGTTCTGGTCCTCCAGCGGGCTCGGCGGCCAGGCGCGGTTGAATGCCAGATACCAGTCCTCGGCGATCAGCCCGGGCGAACCCATGATGATCACGCCCAGGAAGGCGTGGAACGGCAGCGTGACGAAGATCAGCAGGATGCGCAGGTAGTGCGGCAGCCGGGTGGGCATCGGGTCGAGGCCGAGCAGCGGCCAGAAGTAGATGCAGCCGGTGACCACGAAGTGCACGTGCACCCAGTTGTGCACCCATTCGTTCTCCAGGCTGAGCGGATACAGCCCGGTCATGTAGAGCAGGTACGGATTGGCGATCATCAGCGCCGTGCCCAGCGGCGGCCAGGTGATCACCCGGATCGGCCAGGAATGCAGGAATCCGACCACCCGCTTACGGCCGAGCGCGCCCAGGTTACGCAGCAGCAGCGTGATCGGCGCACCGACCGCCATCAACACCGGCGCGATCATCGACAGCAGGATGTGCTGCACCATGTGCACGCTGAACAACACCGTGTCGTAGGTGCCGAGCGCGCTGAGCAGGGCGACGGCGATGGCGCCGGCACCGCCGACGCACCAGGCGAGCGTGCGGCCCAGCGGCCAGCGGTCGCCGCGGGCCGCGAGCCGCCGGACGCCCCACAGGTAGAGGCCCACCATCAGCACCAGCGCGGCGACCACCCACGGATCGAAGGTCCACGCGGTGAGCAGCCGGTCGGGGGTCAGCGGCGGCGGCTGGTTCTCCGGATCGGCATGCAGCGGCAGCGACA
>CALMIQ010000189.1 GCA_937863965.1 uncultured Micropruina sp. | reverse complement strand
GGTCGACCGGACCGAGCCGATCGGCCCGGGTGCGATGCGGCGGTTTGCGGAGGTGACCGGCGACCGGTTCGACCTGGAACTCGAGGTGGCGCTGGTGCCGGGCGCCGGCGTCGATGTCCAGCTGCCGGGTGCCGACCTCGACGACGGCTGCGTCGGCGGCGCCGTACTGCGCATCGTGCGGACCGGTCCGGATCGGCTCTCGGTTCAGCTGGATCGTACGGCCACCACCGGCGAACCGGGCATCGATGTCGGCCCGCGCGGCGGGGTCGCACCGGTCGGCGACGACGGGACGACAGGCGTCCGGATCATCGTCGACCACTCGGCGCTGGAGATCTTCGTCAACGGGGCCGCGCTCAGCGCCCGCGTGCACCCCGAGGCGACCAGTAGTTCGCTGGGATTGCGCGCGATCGGCGCCGAGGCGACAGTCGCCGTCCGGGCCTGGCGGATGCAGGACGCCTGGCCGCCGGATCGCCGGTAGCACCCGGCTACCCCTCCCATTCCACCCCGTGCGGCAGCCTGGCGACGAGTTCCCATTGCGATCCGCTCCGGCGCACCTCGGAGTCGCCGCCGAGCAGCGCCAGCCGTTCGCGGACGCCGGTCAGCCCCATCCCCGGCCGTCGGCTGGACGCCGGTCCGCTCACGTTGCGGAAGGTGGCGACCACATCCGCGCCGTCCTCGGCGAGGTCGAGTTCGCACGGCGTGCCCGGCGCGGCATGTCGCACGATGTTGTTGGCGGCCTCGGTGGTGACGGCGCTGAGGGCTTGCGCGCGCGCCGCGCTCAGCCGTTCGATGCCGACCTGCCAGGTGACGCCGAACCCGGCGGCGCGCAGCCGCTCGGCCTGGGCCTCGACCGTCCCACGCAGCGTGTCGATGCTGGCCAACTCGGGTTCGGCTCGACTCACACCACTCGCCCGCAGCCGTCCGAGGATCTGGCGCAGGTCATGCGCCGATGACCGGCACTCGGTAGCCATCCATTCCAGGTCTTTCCTGAGTTCGTCGGACGTCGCATCGGCCAGTGCCAGATTGGCGCGCATGGCGGTGGCTGACAGCGTCTGGGCGACCGTGTCGTGCAAGTCGCGGGCCAGTTCGAGCCGGAATGCCCGCAGTTCGGCCTCGGCCTTTTCGCGTTCCAGGTGCAGCAAGCGCTGCCAGCGGCGCCACAACTCACCGGCCCCGACTGCGACGACGGTCAAGGTCAGCAGGACGATTCCACCCGCCAGATATTGCGATGACGGTCCGAGGCGCCAGATCAGGGTCACGTAGCCCAGCGCCGTGAAGCCGATGACCAGCGGGATCTTCCAAGCGACGTTGCGCCGGGTCGCTGCCATGACCGCGATCAGATAGGCCATCCCGCTGACGCTGGCCAGGACGTCCGGAATGAAGAGCCAGACCCCCATTCCCACCGCCACCATCGCTTGGCCGATCACGGGGAACCTGTAGGACAGCGCCGCACCCACACAGCAAACGAGGTCGATCGCCAGAATCGGCCGCCATGGCTCGCCACTGTTCAGTACGAGCGCGACCGCGAACAGCAGTGCGGCGAGACCCGGCTCCAGCCACCGCGCTTCGCCGACGGAATGTCGACGCCGCCCGATCATGGTGCGGAGCCTACCCCGGCCATGCCGATCCGTACGCCGCAACCGCGGGCCTGGTGAGCACCTGGTCGTTCAGCGTCCACAGAGCACGGGAAGGATGCGGCAGAGCACATTGTTGGGACGCATTCGGGCACCAAGCCTGGGCTTGGAGAAGCGGTACACGGACGCAATGGCGGGAGCACTCACAACCAGCGCCTCGGTCAACTCGACAATACTCATTCTCATTCTCCTTGGTGATCGGGATGGGACTTCCGAAAAGGTAGGCCCAATCGCATGACAAGCGAAGCCCAGCGCCGAGAGAGCCCCCCATGGTTGATCGAGCCGACAACGTGGGGAGACCGGCCGATCAACTTTGGGTGACTCTTGATCACCCCAGGTTGACGATCCGCCGACTTCGCTGGCGGACCCGGCATCCGAGGCGTTCAGTGGTGGTCAGCGACGGGACGCGCCCGCCGCTGAATCACAGAAAGGAGCAGGAGCGCGACGATCTTCCTTCGCATCCTGCAACTGATCGCCAAGTACGGAAAGCGGGCGATCGACTGGTGCTGGGCCAACAAGGACCGGATCCTGAACTGGATCCGCAACGGCATGGCGATCGACTGGATCATCAACAAGATCAAGGAGATCCTCGGGATCCGCTGATCCCCGACCAGCGGCTTGACGTGGTTGGCGCTGGTCGAAGCGGCGCCAACCACGCCTCCACTGTAATGCAACCCCATCAGGAGAACTCATGCCTTCGTTTCGACTCGATACCCCCTACCTGATCATCGGGGGATGCCTGCTCCTGGTTCTGCTCACCCACGGCTGGTTGATCAAGCGCCGGACGCCCTGGCTCGGTGCCGTCGTGCCGGCTCTCTATCTCGGCGGAATCGGTTACCTCGCCGCGACCGGGCGCCTCGGCTCGGTGGTCGACTATCTCTTCGCCGCGTTCGGCCTGGTGGGGCTCCTGCTGTGGTGGTCGAGCAGCCGACGCGCCATGGCTCCAGAAGGGAGCGCTCATGTCCGATGAGGAATCCCTGCACTCCCTGCCCACACAGGTGCCGGTGCTGTGGCGCTGGCAGTCCGCGATCGGCTGCGTCGTGACGTGCGCGCTGCTCTGGGCCGCGACACTGATCTGGCCGGACCTGGCCTGGGTCAGCCTCCTGGCCGCGGCCGGCGCGGCGCTGGCGGTCTCCGCCACCGCTGCGGACCTGGCCTGGCTGGTGCGGCGTCGCCACACGACCTACCGGTTCGCCCTCGACGAACGCGGCCTGCGCCTGCGCCAGGGAATTCTGATCGTGCACCGGACGATCGTCCCGGCCGACCAGATTCTCTATGTCGACGTCCGGCAGGGACCCATCGAGCGCACCCTGGGCCTGAGCACCCTGCGGGTCGGCACCCTCGGGTCCAGCCATGAGGTCGGTCCCCTGGCCGACAGCCACGCCCTCGCCCTGGCCGAATCCCACCTCCACCGGATGCCCCATGATGCGGCGAGTTAGCCCGGCGCTGATCGTGCTGCGCGGCGTGGACGCGGTCAAGGTCTACCTGCCGTTCATGCTGCTCCAGGGCAGCGTCGCGGAACGCCTGCCCGGCTGGCTGCAGCTGCCCTGGCTGGCACTGGTGATCTACTACTCGCTCACGCGCATCCAGCTGTTGTTCTTCGACTGGCTGACCACCCGGTTCGCGATCACCTCCGATGGCATCACCCAGCAGACCGGGTGGCCCACCAGGCATCTCGCGCACGCGCGCTGGGCGGAGATCGGCGGCCTGCACCTCGACCAGGACCTGAGCCACCGGCTCCTCGGGCGCTATCGGGCCCGCGCGGTGGTCGGCGCAGAGGGACGCGACGAGATTCTGCTGGAAGCGCTGGACGCCGACGACGTGGCGGAACTCCGCGACCACCACGGTGACGCCTCCGACCGCCGCGTCGTGGCCGCGGACGCCGCAGCCCAGGACGCCGTCGTGGTTCACCGGACGTCGTGGCGCGACAAGTTGCTGATCTCGTTCACCCACGGGCAGTTCCTGTTGATCGTGCCGTTCATCCTGGGCGCCTATTCCGATCTCGCCGAATTCGCCGGCCTGCCCTCCGGCGCCGCGGTGCTCGACCACATCGTCGCGGGCGGGATGGGCGCCGCCGCCTGGGCCGTCGCGGCGGCCTTCGGCTTCGGGCTGGCTCACACCGCCGTCCGCTATCACGGCTACACCGTAGTCCGGAGCGGGCACACCTTCACGGCGTCGGGTGGCCTGCTGCACCATCAGGCTCGCGACGCCCGGATCGCCGACGTGCGCGGCGTCCGGATCTCCCAGAACCCGTTGATGCGGCTGACCGGCTGCAGTTCACTGAGCCTCGTGCTGGCCACCGCTCGGGGTGAATTCAAGTCGCTGGTGGTGCTGCCGGTTGCGCCGACCAGGCAGGCCGAACGGCTCGCCGTCGAGGTGCTTCCCGGATTGGCGGCCGATCGCTCCGCCCCCGTCCGGACGCCGGTGCCGACGTTGGCCGGCCTGTTGGCGATTCCTGTCGCCGCCGCGGCGACGGCAGCCTGGTACGGGCTGCCCTGGGTGGCTGCGCTGATCGGCTGCCTGGTGCTGCTGACGGCGAACACTCTGTGGGCGCGACTCGAGACGCCGCTCAGCGGGGACGTCCTTGTCCACCGCAGAGGCCTGTTCGGCGTCCGCGGCTATGCGGTGCGACTCGAGGGCGTCCGGTCCGTGGAGAGCTGGCTCATCCGCTCGGACGGCGATCGCCTCAGCCGCACGACCGTGATGGACCGCCGCACCACCCACCTGTGGGCTTTCACTCCCGCCGCCACCATCGATCCCCTCACCATGCGGATCCTGTCCGCGGAGCAAGGAGTATGCAGATGATCGAGATCATGTCGGTCAGCAAGAGCTACGGCGCCATCACCGCCCTGAACGACGTGTCGTTCACCGTGCCGGATGGTTGCATCACCGGATTCGTCGGGCCGAACGGTGCCGGCAAGTCCACGTTGATGCGCATCGCACTCGGGCTGGAGCGACCGGACGCGGGCACGGTCACCCACGACGGCGTCCGGGTCGGCGACCGGCCGGCCGGAACCCTCGGGGCGGGGGCACTGCTCGACCCCTCCTGGCTGTTCGGACGCCGCCGCGCGGGCGACCACCTGTGGGCGCTCGCCGCGGCCCGCGGCCTCGGTCGCGATCGGGTGGCCGACGCCCTGCGGATCACCGGCCTGAGCGGGGTCGCCGATCGGCCGGCCGGAACGTTCTCCCTCGGCATGCGGCAACGGCTCGGGATCGCCGCCGCCCTGCTGGACCGACCCCGGTCGCTGGTTCTCGACGAACCCGTCAACGGCCTCGACCCGGACGGCGTGGGCTGGCTCCGCGGACTGGTGCGCGGTCTCGCCGACGGCGGCACCGCGGTGCTGATCTCGTCCCACCTGCTCAGTGAACTCGCCCAGACCGCCGATCGAATCGTGGTGATCGCCGCCGGGCGGATCCTCTCCGAGGGTCCGCTGACCGCGCTGCTCAGCGCCTCCGGACCGGCCGTGGTGCTGGCCGCCAGTGACCAACCCGACCGACTGGCCGCCGCCTGTTCGGCGCACGGCGCGGAGGTGATTCGCGAGCCGTCCGGACGGCTCCGGATCAACGGACCGACCCCCCGCGAGGTGAGCCGTCTCGCCGCCGAGGCCGGCGTCCTGCTCGACCACCTGTCGGCACACACCGCCAGCCTCGAGGAACGCTTCACCGCCCTGACCACCGACCACCTGCAGTATCGGGCCGACGTGCCCGTCCGATGAGAGGACCCGCGATGCTCACCGACGCCCTGCGCTCCGAACTGATCAAGCTCCGTGCGCTACGAACCACCTACGCCCTCGGCCCGGTATCCGTCCTGGCGATGGCCGGCACCGCGGTGCTGTGGCTGGACGGCGCCCGCCGCGAAGCCGGAGCCGGTGCCGCCCCGTCCGCGATCATCGAATCGGCCGCCTTCGCCTTCGGTAGCGGCACGCTGGTCTCCGGTGTGGCGCTCGCCGTGTTCACGGCACTTCTCGTCACCACCGATCTGAGTAGCGGCACGATCAACCACTCCCTGTTGCTGCTGACCAGGGGGCGCGTGTTCGGCGCCAAACTGCTCCTGGCGCTCGGGGCCGCGATGGCCGTCAGCCTGGTGGGCACGCTCGCCGTCGGGCTGGTCGCCGCCGTCATGCTGCCGGGCACCCTGCTCGGTGCGCTGACGACATCCGGAACCTGGTGGCTGAATCTGCTCGGGCTCACCGCCAGCCATCTGCTCTGGGCGTGCCTGGGCAGCACCGCGGGCATGGTCGTCAAGCGCCAGGCTCCGGCGGTGGGCGTGCTGTTGGCGGTAACCCTTGCCGTGCCGGTCGCATCCGCCACCGTCGCGGCGATCGGCGGCCCCACCCGGTGGGCCGAGTACCTGCCGTCGGGCCTGATGCAGGCCGCGACCGTGACCGGGTCGGAGTCGATGCTCAGCCTGTCGCCCGGAATCGCGAGCCTCGGCCTCCTGGCTTGGGTCGTCGCCGTCGCCGCCGTCGGCTGGCTGTCCTTCCGGCGCACGGCGTGAGCGGCGGCGCGTCCGGTCTCGGACGGGTCGGTGGCGCCACTAGTGCCGGACGACGCCCCACTCGTTCGCACGGGCGGCCAGGTGCGCCCGGCTGCGGCTTTCGGTCTTCTGCAGCAGCCTGCTCACGTAGGTCTTCACCGTGCTGGGGGCCAGGTGCAGCCGGGTGCCGATGGCGCCGTTGTCGAGGCCGGAGCCGACCAAGCCCAGCAGTTCCAGTTCGGCGTCGTTGAAGCCTTTCGGCCTCGACCCCGTCACCGGGATGCCGCGCAGCAGCTGGGCGGTGAGCTTCGGCGACACCAGGGCGTCACCCTGGTGGGCGCTCCGGATCGCCTGGACGAGTAGGGCCGGCGGATCCACCTTGAGCAGGAAGCCGCTGGCACCCGCCGCGATCGCGGCCCGCATCGACGGCTCGTCGCCGATCGCGGTGAAGCACAACGCCTGGGGCGGATCCGGCAAGGCGAAGACGGCCTCCAGCAGCCGGATCCCGTCCATCCCCGGCATGTGCAGATCGGTGATGAGGACGTCCGGGTTCGTGGCCCGGACCAACTCCAGCCCACCGGCACCGTCGTGAGCGATGTCGAGCAACTCGATGTCCGGCGCCGGTTCCAGATAGCTGCGGATCGCGCGCCGCGCCAGCGGATCGTCCTCGGCCGCCACGACCCGGATCATGCCCGCTCTCCGGCCCGTGAGGTTCGACGCACCCGACCGGCGATGATCGGCGACTGATCGGGTCGGGGACGGACGTGTCGTGGGGTCTTGCTCATGTACTGCTCTCAGCCTTGTGGGGTTGGCTTCATCCTGCATCACCGCGGGTGCCTTCGCGAAGTCGTCCGCCCCCTGGGAGTTCGCCCCCCGGGCCGTCGGTCGAGGCCCCGGCGAATCGCCGCTCGCCATTCGCAGCGGCCGAGGTGCCGCTGTGGGTTTCGGAGAATCCCCGCCACGCATACCTCCAGGGGGTATGTTCGTGACATGCGCATGCTTGCCCGCCTCGCCCTTCCCATCGCCGCCGGCCTGGCCCTGGCCGGCTGTCAGGCGCCCCCCTCCGTCACGCCGGCCCCAGCCGCATCGGCGTCCGCCGGCCCGACCAGGTCGGCGAACGCAGCCGACGCGATGTTCGCGCAGATGATGATCCCCCACCACGAGCAGGCGGTGGTGATGAGCGATGCGATGCTGGCCAAGCCCGGCATCTCGGCCGAGGTGACCACGCTGGCCACCCAGATCAAGAACGCCCAGCAGCCCGAGATCGACCAGATGCGCGGCTGGCTGAAGGCCTGGGGCGCCGCCGAGCACGGCGACCACCACGGTCACACCGGCATGGACGGCATGCTCACCGAGCAGGAACTGGCTGCCCTGAAAGACGCCCAGGGCGCGCAGGCCGAGAAGCTCTTCCTGACCGGCATGATCAGGCATCACGAGGGGGCAGTCGCGATGGCCAAGGAGGTGCAGGCCAACGGCGCCGACCCCGACGTCCGAGAGCTCGCGGACGCGATCATCACCAGTCAGCAGGCCGAGATCGACCAGATGAAGAGGTTGCTCGAACGCTGAGCGGCCGGCGTTCCGGGTTCCTCAGGGCCGGGCGTCGGCGGCGAGGGCGTCCAGTTCCCCCGACCCGACCCACTCGGTGGCGTCGACGAGGGATCCGGTCGAGATGCTGGTTCGTGACCAGCCGCGCCGCTTCGACGTCGCGGTCGGCGATGGCGTCCGCTATCGCCCAATGCTCCGAGATGGTGTGCGGGGCTCGAGCCCGAAGAACCCCGCCCGGCCTCCCCGGCCGCTCACCCGGACCGCGGACGACCTGGTGTCCTACAGCGGGGCGATCTTCCGGATCGCCAGCAGCGCCGGCGCCACCCGGCCCGATGGAACGGGTTCCGTACCTTCGGGCCGATCAGCGTGATGCGCTCACCTCAACCGCTCGGCCACCCATGCCCAGTCGATGCGCTCCTGTTCGAGGCGGAGTTTCTCGGCGAAACGGTCCTCGACCAGGTCGGTGTAGAGGGCCCGCTCGTCGGCGGCCAGGTGGCGCAGCCGGGCGGAGGTCGGCGAGTCCTCGGTGCCCCACCGTTCGCGGTGGCTGAGCAGGGTGTCGCGGTCCATCAGGACGGAGCGGGACTGCGGCAGCCAGGCGCGCAGCCGGTCGAGGATCGCGAAGCCGTGGGTGTCGAGATCGCCCCAATAGATGACGTCCGCGGACCGCAGCCACGGCAGCGCGCCGACCCGGTCGACGTCGAACCCCTTGCCCCAGATCACCATGCCGCCGGCCGGCACCGGAACGCTCAGGTAGCTGATTTCGTTCTCGACGATCAGCGCCGTCTCGACCGCGATGTCCAGCAACGGCAACTCGTCGGTGCGCACGGCCAGTTCGGACGCCGCACCCAGCAGACCCAGTTCCGGCGCTGGCCGGAACCGGACGAACTCGGGCTTGGCCTTCAACCCCAGCCCGGCGAGGAATCCCGGTCGGGTCGGGGGGACGTCCAACAGCTTGCTCAGCACCACCCGGTGCCGCTCGGCGAACTTGGTGTCGACGCCCGGCGCGCTGATCTCGCGCAGATACCGGCCCGATCCGCGATGCTCATCGAGCCAGCGGTACGCCGCGATCAGCCGCGGCCACTGTCCGGCCAACTCCACCGCTGTCAGCGGATGCTGCCCGACCCACTCCCGAACCACCCGCGCACCGGCGGTCTCGACGAGGACGCCGTCGTATGCCGCCACCTCGCGCCGGACGCCGAGTAGCCGCCACGCCTGGTCATAGGTTTCGATGATCGCCCTTCTCGGGAGCTGGTTGCGTCCGATCAGCCGTCCGCCGACCGACGCGTACTCCAGCCTGAAGCAGGAGCCTTCCCGGGAGCCGGTGACCAACCCGCCCACCCAGCGCTGCACCTCGCCGAGCCGCTCACCGATCTCGGACGCCCGCGGCCCGCGCAGCGGGACCTCCACTCGTGGGCACGCCTCTCCCGCGGCATACGTGCGGAGCAGGCTGCCGTCGTCCCAGAGGCGGCGCAGCTTCGCCGTGATCTCGGCCGGCGTCGTCCAGGTCACCCGCGGGCGTCCCGCTGCCGGTGGAACTCCTCGATGCTGAGTGTCTGCAACCGGGAGTACTTCGTCGACGGGTTGTCGACGAAGCCGATCGCCCGCACGTACGGCTCGATCACATGCACCTTCTGCAGCGGCGTGACGATCAGCAGCTGTAGCCCGAGCTTGGCGAACAGGTCGAGCGCGTAGCGGGTGGAGGCGTCCGAACCGCGTCCGAAGGCCTCGTCGATGACCGCGAACCGGAAGTCCCGCGAGCGGGTGGCGCCCCACTCCAGCCCGAACTGGTAGGCCAGCGAGGCGGCCAGGATGGTGTAGGCCAGCTTCTCCTTCTGCCCGCCCGACTTGCCGTCGGAGTCGCGGTAGTGCTCCCACTCCTCGTCGGTGTCGCGGTCGCGTTCGGACGCCGAGAAGATGAACCAGTTCCGCACGTCGGTGACCCGGCGCGTCCAGGCCCGGTCGGTATCCGCGTGCCC
>CALMIQ010000188.1 GCA_937863965.1 uncultured Micropruina sp. | reverse complement strand
ACCGGTGGAGAAACCCTGTGGACAACCGGCCCGGCTGTGGACAGCGCCCGTGGCCGTCTCCGCCCTCCGCATCTCCTACCCGTGTAGTTCGTGGTCATACACAACCTCGCCGGGCTTCAGATCCCACTCCGGCAAGGCCGGACGCCGGTTACCCACAGCCTCCACAGCAGTGATGACTACGAGGAATTGAGATACGACGAATGACACTAGAAGTAAGCCGGTCCCCACAGTGTGGAAGAGGGCCCGAACCAGCCCGATATGATCATCGTCCGGAGTACTGAGCAAGGGAGCCCCGTGAAGATCCGCCTCGATCGCGATGTCCTCGCCGAAGCCGTGGCCTGGACGGCCCGTAGCCTGCCCACCAGGCCGAGCGTCCCGATCCTCGCCGGCCTGCTGATCAAGGCCGCCGACGGCCAGGTGGTCATGTCCAGTTTCGACTACGAGACCTCCGCGCAGATCAGCGTGAAGGCCGAGGTCAGCGACGATGGGGTCGCCCTGGTGTCCGGACGCCTGCTCGCCGACATCGCCCGCTCGCTGCCCAACAAGCCGGTGGACATCACCGCGGACCTGACCCGGATGGAACTGGTCTGCGGCAGCGCCCGGTTCACCCTGCAGACCCTCCCCGTGGACGACTACCCGATGCTGCCGACCATGCCCGAAGCGACCGGGACGGTGCGGAGCGACGACTTCTCCCGCGCGGTGGCCCAGGTGGTGGTCGCGGCCGGACGCGACGAGCTGCTGCCGGTCTTCACCGGCGTCCGGATGGAGATCGAGGGCGACACGCTGTCGCTGCTGGCCACCGACCGCTATCGGATGGCGCTGAAAGAGCTCCCGTGGAACCCCAGCGGCTCGCGTGCCGACGGCGCCGCCCTGGTGCCGGCCCGGGTGCTCGGCGAGACGGCCAAGTCGATGACCTCCGGCGAGGTGGTCACCCTGAGCCTGGCCGGCGCCAGCGCGGGGGACGGCCTGATCGGTTTCGAGGGCGACGGCGCGGCCGGCGTCCGCGAGATCACCACCCGGCTGCTGGACGGCGAGTTCCCCAAGGTGCGGCACCTGATGAACGTCCAGGCGTCGCTGACCGTGCGGGCCAACACCGCCGAGGTGATCGCCGCCGTCAAGCGCGTCGCGCTGGTCGCCGAGCGGAACACCTCGCTGCGGATGATCATCGGCGACCAGGCGATCACCCTGGAGGCCGCCACCGGCGACCAGGCCCAGGCCGTCGAGGCGCTGGAGGCCGTGGTGACCGACGAGACCGGCTCCGGCCCGTCGATGACGGCCGCCGGCTTCAACCCGCACTACCTGTCCGACGCCCTCGCGGCGCTGGACGCCCCGTACGTGCACTTCGCGTTCACCGCGCCGGGCAAGCCCTGCCTGATCACCGCCCTCAACGAACTCGACGGCGAGCCGCAGACCGACTACCGGCACGTGATCATGCTGATGCGGCTGCCCGCCTGAGTCGGCGGGTTCTCAGCCGGCGTGTTCGTCACCCATCTGTCGCTGGCGGACTTCCGCTCCTATCCGAGTGTCGAACTGGCCCTGACCCCGGGCGTCACCACCTTCACCGGGGCCAACGGGCAGGGCAAGACGAATCTGATCGAGGCGGTCGACTACCTGGCCACCCTCGGCTCGCACCGGGTCGCCTCCGAGGTTCCGCTGATCCGGCACACCGCGGAGCGGGCGATCGTCCGGGCCCGGGTGCAGGCCGGACTGGACGATACCCGGCAGCTGCTGCTGGAGGTCGAACTGATTCCCGGACGGCAGAACCGGGCCAGCCTGAACCGGGCGCCGCTGCGGCGTCCGCGTGAACTGCTGGGCGCGCTGCGGACGGTGGTCTTCTCGCCCGAGGACCTGGCCCTGGTCAAGGGCGATCCGAGCGAACGCCGGCGGTTCATCGACGAGCTGATCACCACCCGCTGGCCGCGGATGGCCGGCGTCCGGGCCGACTACGACCGGGTGCTGCGGCAGCGCTCGACGCTGCTGAAGTCGCTCTCGGGCCGATCCCGGGCGATCCCGGATGGCGCGGCCGCCACCCTGGAGGTGTGGGACGAGTCGCTGGCCGGCTTCGGCGCCGAACTGGTGCACGCCCGGGTCCGCACCCTGGCCGACCTGGCGCCGCACGTCGTCCGGTCCTACACCGCGATCGCCCCGGCCAACAACGACGCCCGGCTGGACTACCGCAGCGCGATCGGGCCGGGGCCGGAGACCTCGGTGGAGGAACTGCGGGCCCGGCTGATCCTGGCCATGGGTGAGCGCCGCTCCGACGAGATCGCCCGCGGTGTCTGCCTGGTCGGGCCGCATCGCGACGACATCGTGCTCGGCCTCGGCGAGCTGCCGGCCAAGGGTTACGCGTCGCACGGCGAATCGTGGTCGTTCGCGCTGGCGCTCAAGCTGGGGTCCTTCGACCTGCTCCGCGCCGACGCCGTCGAGCCGGTGCTGATCCTGGACGACGTGTTCGCCGAGCTCGACCAGGTGCGCCGGGAGCGGCTGGCGGGCATGATCGCTGAAGCGGAACAGGTGCTGATCACCGCCGCAGTCGCCGAGGACGTGCCGACGGTGCTCGGCGGCCGGCGGTTCCAGGTCGGCGACGGCCGGGTGAGTGAGCTGGAAGGGGTGAGCGATGCCGGATCATGATCCCTCCGGGGTGGAGCTGGCCCGGCTGATCGCCCGCAACGCGCAGGGCGTCCCGGCCGCGTCGCCGCCGGCCCGCAAGAAACCGGGCAAGCCGAAGCCGTCGAAGCAGCGCAACGCCGCCGACCCGCAGCCGCTGGGCGAGGCCCTGGACGAGCTGATCGCCAGCCGCGGTTGGTCAACCGAGGTCAACCTGCACCACCTGCTCGGACGCTGGGACGACCTGGTCGGGCCGGCCAACGCCGAGCACTCCCGCCCGGAGGGCTTCCACGAGCGGGTGCTGACCGTCCGCACCGACTCGACGGCCTGGGCGACGAACCTGCGGCTGCTGGCCCCGGCGATCCTGGCCCGGCTCAACGAACAGCTCGGCGACGGCAGCGTCGTCCGGATCGTGGTGAAGGGCCCGGACGCACCCACCTGGAAGCACGGCCGGCGCAGCGTCCGGGACGGCCGGGGGCCCCGCGACACCTACGGCTAAGTGGTCCACGGCCGGTTAGGATCACCCCCGATGGAGGCCGTCCGTTCCCTGCTGGGATCCCTGAACCACCTTGTCACGACCACGGCAACGGTGTGGTGGCGGACGTTGCCCCGGCTGCTGACCACGGTCGTGCTCGGCTGGTGCGGCTACCGGCTGTTCGCCCAGCTGGCGGCGCTGGTGGTCGACGTCAGCGCCTGGCTCTCGCTGCTGCTGCTGTCGGTCGGTTTCGTGGTCAACCTGTCGGCGATCATCATCGGGCTGCGGATCGCCGGGCAGGAGTTGCAGATCCGGCAGGCGATCCCGCTGCCCGACGACGATCCGCGCGACCGGTCGATCGCGCACCTGCTCTCGATCACCCTGCTGCCGTTCCTGGGCATCTACGCCGTCTTCGACGTCGTCACCAGGGCCGCCAACGACATCCAGGTCAACTACTACGTGTTCAGCGGGCTGACCTTCGAGCGTCCGGTGCTGGCGCAGCTCAACCCGCGGGCCGAGGGCAACAGCGTCTGGCTGATCCTGGGCCTGATCGTGGGGCTGTACGTCGCGCGGCGGCTGATCGAGTGGTGGTTCGAGCGGTCCGGGTTCCGGCCGCTCGGGCTGCTGGCGGCGCTGGTCGAGGGCTTCTTCATGCTGATCGTGGTGATGAGCGGACGCCAACTGCTGGTCGGCGTCCGGCACTGGGTGGACGAGCGGGTCTTCCGGGTCTGGCTGGACTACCCGGCCTGGGGCCTGCAGCAGCTTTTCGCCGGGTTCGGCATCGACATCTCGCGACTGCTGGCCGATCTCGGTTCGTGGTGGTGGGACGCCGTCTGGCCCGGGGTCACCGCGATGGTGATCGAACCGATGCTGTGGCTGGCGCTGGCCGCGCTGGTCTTCGGCAGCCGGGTGGTCTCGGCCGCCGACCTGTGGCGCCGGGGCGAGCCGGTGGCCGTCCGGACGCGGCGGGCCCAGGTCGTCGTGGGCGACCGGCAACGGGGCGTGGCGTTGCAGGTGCAGGAGGCGTTCTTCGGCGACCTGAACGACAAGTACCTGCCGACCTGGCAGTCGCTGCGGCTGGTCAGCGGCGTCGGGGCCACCTTCTTCGCCGCGTTCATCCTCTGCTACGGCGTCCTGGTCACCGCCGAGGAGGGGCTGCGGCGCGGCCTGTACTGGGCGCTGGGCGGCCACCCGGCCACCTTCTGGTCGGTCGCCGGCGTGCCGATCGATCTGGTGGTCACCGTGGTCGCCGAGCCGCTGCGCTGGGTGCTGCTGGCGAGCGCGTTCCACGCCTGCCTGGCGATGTTCGCCGCCCGCGCCGCGGCCGCGCCCGAGGATGCGGACCGATGAGCCGCCGGTGGAGCCACGCCCTGGTCGCGGTGCTGGCCTGCCTCGCGATGATCGGCCTGCACGCCTACACCGGCCAGGCACCCGATGAGCACGTCACGCGGGTCGCGGTCGGCAAGCCGGGCCGGCTGTACGACACCACCGTGACGGTCAACTCGATCGCGACCGGCCAGGTGCTCTACTCCGACACCGTCTTCGTCGGTCGGACGCCGGTGATCTTCCTCGCGGTCAACGTCACGATCGTCACCGACGGGCTGCGCAGGAGCACCAACTGGCAGGTCGGCGGCACCGCCAACGGACGTACCTTCGCCGCCAGCGAGCCGATCACGGTGCCCGAGCCCGGCTTCCGGATCACCCAGGACGTGGTCTTCGAGATCGGCCCGGACGACCTGGCCGGCTTCACCGTCACCTTCCTCGACCGGGCCCCGATCTACGCCTACGACCCGCAACTCGCGATCGACCTGGGCATCACCGCGGACGCCGCCGCCGAACGGCTGGAACGCGACCGCTACGCCACCGTCGTCGCCACCCGGGGACGCGTGGAGGTGAACCGATGACCGACCGGCTCCGGCAATGGCTGGTGGCCTGCATCGCAGGAGCGTCGGTGCTGGGCGTCACCGTGGCCTGGACGGCCTACCTGAACGCCCGCAGCACCCCGCACTGGCAGCAGACCGTGCCGGGGGCGTTCGCCGACCCGCTCCCGGAGGGCGGCATGCCGATGCGGCTGGCGTCGCTGACCGTCGCGCCGATGCTGGCCACCGACCGTGGCGACCAGCCGGCGCCCGCCGGGGCGCTGTGGGTGATCGCCGTGATCGAGTACCGGCCGCCGGCCGAGGGCGGCTACTGCATGCTCAACCTGCTCGCCGTCGATGGCCGGCAATGGGGCACGGTCAGCCCGCTCGACGTCGACGGACGCCGCTCGCTGGAGTCCGGCTGCACGGCCACCCCGGGCAGCGGGACGCCGCGCGCCGAGCAGCTCTACCTGATCCCCGAGGATGCCGCCGGGTCGCTGGCGGGGCTGGTGGGCATCGTCTCCGCTCACCGGGGGATCAGCGCGCACCCGGTGCTCACACCGCCCGTCGGTTGAGTCCAAACCTTCTCTCGTCATCCCGGCGCAGTTCTCGTCATCCCGGC
>CALMIQ010000187.1 GCA_937863965.1 uncultured Micropruina sp. | reverse complement strand
CCGACGGCGGCAAGGCTCAGGGCCGCACGCTGCGGGCCAGGCCGCCGGCGGCCCGGCTGGATGCCGAATGGGCCGGCCGGCTCCGGACGCCGCCCGGCGGCGAACGTGGCGAGGGCCTCCTGGGGCGACTCCGCCGCGGCCTCGGCGACCGGGCGCAACCGACCGGCGGCGGCGCGTTGGTCGGCGAGCTGCTGCGCCGGGCCCTCGGCAGCGGCGTCGAGATCTGGCTGGAGTCACCGATGGCCGAACTGCTGGTCGCCGACGGCACGGTGCGGGGGGTGGTCGTCGAGCGCGAGGGCGCCCTGGTGGAGGTGGCGGCCGAGCGCGGCGTGCTGCTGGCCTGCGGCGGTTTCGAGGCCGACCAGGAGCTGCGCGAACGGCATCTGCCGGCGCCGACCTCGGCGGCCTGGTCGGTGGGCGGCGGCAACGACGGCGCGGCGCTGCGGGCCGGCGCCCAGGTGGACGCGGCGCTCGCCGAGCTCGATCAGGCGTGGTGGACGCCGGTGCTGCTCGCCGACGGCGTCGCCCATCGGCTGGACGTGGCACGGGTGGCGCCGCACGGGCTGATCGTGGACGTCGCGGGCGACCGCTACCACAACGAGGCCGAGCCGGGTGTGTGGGCCGGACGCCGGATGTTCGAGCACAACCGGGGGAACCGGTCGGTGCCGTCCTTCCTGATCGTGGACAACCGGCACCGCAAGCAGCACGATCTGGGGCCCTGGCCGGCGGGTTCGTCGCCGAAGGAGGCGATCGAGGCCGGCGAGCTGGTGCGGGCGACGTCCCTGGACGAACTCGCCGAGTCCCTCGAGATCGACCGGGCCGGCGTGCTGGGCAGCGTGGTGGCGTTCAACCAACTCGCCAAGCGGGGCCGCGACACCGACTTCCGGCGTGGCGAGAGCGCCTGGGACAAGTACTTCGGCGATCCCCTGCTGCGCCGCAACCCGTGCCTGGGCACGGTCGATCGGCAGCCGTTCTGGGGCGTCCGGATCTACCCGGGGGACGCCGGTACGGCCGGCGGCCTGGTGATCGACGAACGTTCCCGGGTGGTGCGCGCCGACGGCGTCCCGGTGCCCGGGTTGTGGGCCTGTGCCGGGGCCGCGGCCGCGCCGTTCGGCGGGGTGCAGCCGGGCG
This sequence comes from uncultured Micropruina sp., assembly GCA_937863965.1. Classification (GTDB taxonomy): domain Bacteria; phylum Actinomycetota; class Actinomycetes; order Propionibacteriales; family Propionibacteriaceae; genus Micropruina. The sequence continues at coordinate 7,922 of CALMIQ010000187.1, read as the reverse complement.
ACGGTGCGGCGCTGTCGGTGGCCCTGGTGGACGCCTACCGCGCGGTCGTCGACCTGTCCGACCAGCTGGACCGGATCGACGAGGCGCTGGGCTGATCCGGGACCGAGCTGATCCGGCGCCGGCCGCGTCCTCGCGTCACTCGGTGACGCGGCGGCCCTTCTGCCGGGCGTTGTAGTCCCGCATCCGCTGCGGGTAGCCGACCACGGCGGCGTCGTAGAGCGGCAACGAGTGGCGTCCGGCGAACTGGCGTCCCCAGGCGGGCGACTCGATCGAGCGACGCGTCCATTCGCCGTCGGAGGCGACCAGCAGCAGGCTGGTCCTGGCCATCGTCGTCTGTGGCTCGAGGAAGGCCTCGACCCCCCGGCGGGTGGTCACGAACTCCTCCAGGTGGGTGATCGTCGCGCGTTCGACGGGCACGCCTCGGCTGCGCCCGCGCCAGAAGTCCCACCTGATCGACACGCAGCCATTGTGCACCGACGGATGCCCACACCTGAGGATCAAGTCCGCGAATCCCGCGCGGGCAAGGCCTGCTCAACCCCCTGACGACCGGATAGGGTGTGGTCTGGTTCTGGCAGTCCGTCGAAGGAGACCAACTCATGTCAACGCCCGTTCCTTTGCCCGCCCTGGGTGAAAGCGTCACCGAGGGCACGGTTTCTCGCTGGCTCAAGCAGGTCGGCGACACCGTCGAGGTGGACGAGCCGATCGTGGAGGTCTCGACCGACAAGGTCGACACCGAGATCCCGTCGCCGGCTGCCGGTGTCATCCTCGAGATCAAGGTGGCCGAAGACGAGACCGCTGCCGTCGGCGCCGTCCTGGCCGTGATCGGCGATGCCAGCGAGGCCGGTGGGGACGCCGCTCCCGAGCCGGCCGCACCGGCTGCTGAGCCCGCCCCCGCCGCCGAGGCACCCGCTCCCGCAGCACCCGAGCCCGCAGCCCCGGCGCCCGCCGCCGGCGGTGCGGCGTCCGGGACCGAGGTGAAGCTGCCGCAGCTCGGCGAGTCGGTCACCGAGGGCACCATCTCGCGCTGGCTCAAGCAGGTCGGCGACACCGTCGAGGCCGATGAGCCGATCGTCGAGGTGTCCACCGACAAGGTCGACACCGAGATTCCCGCACCCACCGGTGGCGTGCTGCTGGAGATCCGGGTCAGCGAGGACGAGACCGCCGCCGTCGGCGCGGTGATCGCCGTCATCGGCGAGGCCGGGGCGGCTCCGGCCGCGGCACCCGCGGCCGCTGCCCCGGCACCCACACCGGCTCCGGCGCCAGCCGCTCCCGCTGCCCCGGCTCCGGCCGCCCCGGCACCCGCCGCTGCTCCCGCGGCGGCGGCTCCGGCGGCCGAGACCGAGGACGTCGGCTACGTCACCCCGCTGGTACGCAAACTGGCCGCCCAGCACGGGCTGCAACTGTCCGCCATCAGCGGCACCGGCGTCGGCGGTCGCATCCGCAAGCAGGACGTCCTGGCCGCGGCCGAGGCGGCGAAGAAGGCCGCCGAGGCACCGGCTCCGGCGCCCGCCGCGGCGGCGACTCCCGCCCCGGCGGCGGCTGCCGCGCCGTCCGCACCCGCGGCCCCGCCCGAGGGTTCCAAGCGCGGCACCACGGAGAAGATCAGCCGGATGCGTTCGGTGATCGCCAAGCGGATGGTGGAGTCGCTGCAGATCGCGGCCCAGCTGACCGGCACCGTCGAGGTCGACCTGACCAACATCAGCCGGCTCCGGGCCCGGGCCAAGGAGGACTTCCGCAAGCGCGAGGGCGCGTCGCTGTCCTACCTGCCGTTCATCTGCAAGGCGGTCTGCGAGTCGCTGAAGCACTACGACAAGGTCAACGCGACCATGGACATCGACGCCGGCACGATCACCTACCACGATGCCGAGCACCTGAGCATCGCGGTGGACACCGACCGTGGCCTGCTGGTGCCGGTGATCCGGGACGCCGGCGACCTGAGCCTGGGCGGCCTGGCCAAGAAGATCGGCGATCTCGCCAAGCGGGCCCGCAACAACCAGCTCGGTCCGGACGAGATGTCGGGCGGCACCTTCACGATCACCAACTACGGATCGGCCGGCACGCTGTTCGACACACCGATCATCAACCAGCCGCAGGCGGCCATCCTGGGCACCGGCGCGCTGGTGAAGCGTCCGATGGTGGTGCCGGATCCGAAGCTCGGCGAGGTCATCGCGGTGCGCGACATGATGTACCTGTCGCTCAGCTACGACCACCGCCTGGTCGACGGTGCCGACGCCGCCCGGTTCCTGTCGTCGGTGAAGGCCCGCCTGGAGGCCGGCGACTTCGCCGGCGAGCTGGGTCTCTGATCAGCTGACCATCACGGTGCCCGTCGCCCCTCGGGGTGGCGGGCATCGCGGCGTCCGGTCGACCTCCGACCACGCCGCCACCCCGAAGCCGTCGGCCACCTTCAGTGCCGCGCGGACGCGGGCGTGCAGCAGGTTCGGCCGTCCAGGAGTTCGTCGGTGACCCGGACCGGCCCACTGGTGGGAGGGGATCTCGTCCTCGCGGGTCAGGTTCCCGAGCCGAGCCCGGGACGACCGGCCAACCCATCCACGTCATCCCGGCGGACGCCGGGATCTCCCCACCGCATGAGATCCCGGGGCGAGCCAGGGACGACGGGGGAACCGGACTGGTCTCGACGGGAGAGCGGGCCGTGAAGGCGGACGGGTGCAGGCAGACCAGTGCGGGAGTGCCGACCCGACAGCCGGCGGGCGCAACCGCGTCCGAACACGCCCGGGGGCGGGCATAGACTGCCCACGTGTCCGAGCCCCGTGAGGCCGATGATCGCCCGGTCGAGTTCCAGTACCTGGGATTGGCCGACCGCCCGCCGACCCTGAGCGAGTACGTGCCGACCTGGGAGTACCAGCGCGAGGTGCATGCCCGGGTCGCCGCCGGCGAACTGCCGCCGCAGGTGCTGTTCGTCGAGCATCCGCCCGTCTACACCGCCGGACGCCGCACCGAGCCGCACGAGCGGCCCTTCGACGGCACCCCCGTCGTGGACGTCGACCGGGGCGGCAAGATCACCTGGCACGGGCCCGGGCAGCTGGTCGGCTACCCGATCGTCTTCCTCCCCCGCGGCATCGGCGTGGTCGACTACGTCCGCCGGGTCGAGGAGGCACTGATCCGGGTGCTGGCCGACTACGGCCTGGCCACCGGACGCGTGGACGGCCGCACCGGCGTCTGGCTCGCACCCACCGCGACCAGGCCGGAACGGAAGATCGCCGCGATCGGCATCCGGGTGTCGAAGCAGACCACCATGCACGGCTTCGCCCTGAATGTGACCAGCCAGCTCGGCGGCTTCGACAACATCGTGCCCTGCGGCATCACGGACGCCGGTGTCACCTCGATCGCCGCCGAACTGGACGGCGCGCCACCCATCCTGGTCGAGGTCGCCCGGGCCATCGAGCCGCACCTGAGCGACCTGCTCGCGCTGCGGCCGTTCCACCGGGCCATCGAGTTCGCCGTCCCCGAGGCGGTATCAGCCGCCCCGCGCTGACCCTCCTTGGGGAAACCGGTCCACCGCGCTACTCCCCGGTCCGAACGTCGAGGACCACACCGCAGATCTCTGGTCTCGACGGCTCAGATCTCAGGTCTCGACGGCCCGGCCGACGGCACGCGCTCGCGACGAAGGAGGTGCCCGATGCCGCTCGACGACGGCTACGGCGTCCTGGTCGGCACCCTGGTCGCCCACGAGCGCGACCGGCCCGACAACCAGGGCCGCTGGTACCACGTGATGCTGACCATCGACGTAGCCGGCGCCCGCTACAAGGCGGCGGTGGACGTCGACAGCCACCAGTCCGCGACCGGCGTCCAGTGGAAGGTGGTGCCGGCGACGGCGTCCGACCTCGGCCCGCCGGCGACGCTGCCGATCGGCTGGCATCCGCTCGCCTCCACCCCCACCAGCGGCGCGCTGGACCACATCCGGCACCCGATCGCCCGCACCTGGCGGTTCATCCGTCCGGCGCTGACCCAACGCCGCGTCCTCGGCTGGACGCCCTGGTGGCGCTGGGTCAGCGTGATCTACCGGCCCTGGCGCACCGGCGACAACCTGCAGGCGAGCGAGGCGCTGGAACAGATCCTCACCATCGGCGGCACGATCCTGGTCTGGGGCGAACCGTTCGACACCGGCCTGGGCGTGCACAACGTCCACCAGAACCAGGGCGATCCGCTGGACTCCCGGTGGGCGGCGAGCAACGGCATCTGGCAGGACGGCGCCGCCGCCGTCCGCCGCGACGACGGCTCCTTCGTCGCCTTCCTGCCCCGGTTCAGCAGCCAGGCGAGCGCCACCGACGATCAGGGCCACCCACTCGCCGGCTGAACCGGGCCATGGGCGTCCGCTCTCGGCTGAGCCTGAGGTCAGCTCCGCGTGCGTGGAGATAGGATGATTCGGTGACCCTTGCAGACGATGCCGTCAGCCCGCCGCCGCCGACGAGTCCGCCCGCGGGTCGTCGGTTGTTGCGGCTCGAGGTCCGCAACTCGCAGACCCCGATCGAGCGCAAGCCGCCGTGGATCAAGACCACGGCACGGATGGGTCCCGAGTACCGGCAGCTCACCCAGCTGGTGAAGGACGAGGGGTTGCACACCGTCTGCCAGGAGGCGGGCTGCCCCAACATCTTCGAGTGCTGGGAGGACCGCGAGGCCACCTTCCTGATCGGCGGCGATTCCTGCACCCGGCGCTGCGACTTCTGCCAGATCGAATCGCGCAAGCCGTCCGGCTACGACAAGGGCGAACCGCTCCGGGTCGCCGAGTCGGTGCAGACCATGGGCCTGCGCTACGCCACCGTCACCGGGGTGTGCCGCGACGACCTCGAGGACGAGGGCGCCTGGCTGTACGCCGAGACCATCCGGCAGATCCACACCGTGAACCCGGGTGTCGGCGTGGAGATGCTGGCCCCCGACTTCTCCGGACACCGCGAGCTGCTGCAGCAGCTGTTCGACACCAAGCCCGAGGTGTTCGCCCATAATGTCGAGACGGTGCCGCGGATCTTCCGCCGGATCCGTCCGGGCTTCACCTACGACCGCTCCCTCGAGGTGCTGCGCTGGTCGCGCGAGGAGGGCCTGGTCACCAAGTCGAACCTGATCCTCGGCATGGGCGAGACCCGCGAAGAGATCACCCAGGCGCTGCACGACCTGCACGACGCCGGCACCGAGCTGATCACCATCACCCAGTACCTGCGGCCATCGCCGCGGCACCACCCGATCGACCGCTGGGTCACCCCCGAGGAGTTCGGCGAACTCGAGCAGGAGGCCACCGAGATCGGTTTCGTCGGCGTCCTGTCCGGCCCACTGGTCCGCTCGTCGTACCGGGCCGGACGCCTCTACCGCACCGCGATCGAGGCACGTCGGCGCCGCGAGCGGGACGCCGGGAAGCCCGCCAACGGCGCGGCGAGGCCCGCCCGTGCCGCGTCGGGCACCACCCCGGCCAACGGCACCACCCCGGCGAACGGCACCACCCCTCCGAACGGCACCACCCCGGCGAACGGCACCACGCGAATCGGTCGCTCCACGCCGGGCATCGGTCTCTCGCAGGTCACCGGCGCCGCACGGAGGCCGGCCAATGGCGCCGCGCCGGCCTGCGGCACGGGGCAGGCCAACGGCACCACGCCGTCCAACGGCGACACGATCACGCTGCCGAACGGCATCACCTTGTCGATGTCCGGCGGCGCGGACGTCCCCAACGGAGCGACCACGATCAACGGGAGTACGACGCATGGCAAGTGAGAAGGCGAAGGCCCTCGCCGCACAGCAGAAGGCCGAGCGCAAGGCGGAGAAGCTGCGCAAGAAGAACTCCGACGACCCCCGCGACTGGGGCCGGATCCGGCAGATCATCGAGGCCTACAAGCGCACCAACGAGGTCGATCCGCAGCTGAAGTGGTGGACGCTGGCCGCCGTCGCCGGCCCGCTCGCGGTGGGTCTCGGCGTGGGGTTGTGGCTGCAGCCGTGGTGGATCTGGCTGATCACCGGCCTGATGATGGCGCTGGTGCTGGTGCTCTACGTGCTCACCTGGCGGGTCAAGAAGGCCAACTTCAAGCGCTACGAGGGCCAGGCCGGTTCCGCCGAGGTGGCCTTCCAGTTGCTCAACAAGCGCAAGTGGACCTACGAGCTCGGCATCGCGGCCACCCGGCAGATGGACGTCGTGCACCGGCTGATCGGACGCCCCGGCATCGTCCTGGTGGCCGAGGGCAATACGGCCCGCGCGCGCGCCCTGCTCGCCACCGAGAGCAAGAAGCACGAGCAGGTCGCCTACGGGGTGGCGGTGACCACCGTGCTGGTCGGTCGCGACCAGGGCCAGGTTCCGCTTGACGCCCTGCAGAAGCACATCGAGAAGCTGCCGAACGTGCTGCAGTCCCACCAGCTCACCGAGGTGAAGCAGCGGCTGCGGGCGCTGGACGCGATGCGTCCGAAGATCCCGGTGCCGCGCGGCCCGATGCCGACCATGAAGGGCGTCAACCGGGCGATGCGCGGCCGCTAGAGGTTGACCACCGCCCCGCGCTACCTCGCCACGCCGGGAGGCCGGCGATCATGGGGTCCACGTCGTCAGTGGGGGCGGTGACTTGCCCTGATCAACCGCGACGAGCACCTGAGCCGGTGATTGAAGGCTCCAGACATCCATGCCGGTCGCGTCGGATCTGTAGCAATCGGCCTCAACCAGTTGCCCGTTGACGAGCAGGGCGGGCGAATCCGCACGCCGCAGTCCCTCGACAATCTGCGCATGGAAGGCAAAGTGGGACTCGACAGTCCTCTCGAAAGCGTCCACCGCATCTGCCTGCGACTGAACGACACTCTCGCGGACCCAGATCAGTAGGCTCGCGATCGCATCTTCACCCGTCTCGTCGGGGTCCAGCCCGTTCGATAGTCCGACGGGCGCCGTCGGATCCCCGAACTCCCCATACAGCAGCATTGCTCGGGCAGGCCCCTCGGTCAATTTTGACTGCCACCTCAGCAGAGGCAAACCCGACGGCAACAACACGGTTCCTTCGATGCTGGATGCGCAATCGTAGAAGTCAGGCTCGATGATCGGCCACGCCGATCCGGCGTATTGCATACCGAAAATCCTCTCTGGAGGTCCCATCCACTGGCTAGGATTTCACGCCTACTCGAACATACAGCGCGGCCGGGAAACAGAATCCCTTTGTCGTCATCACATAGCTCTGCCACGTATCAATCCAGGCCTCGGCAGTACCAGCACTTCGGACCGAGTATTCCCCCTTCCCATACCAGAACATCTCGCGATTTCCACCACTCCAGCTGAACGAGCGATTCCCACTCGGGTCGTTTATCGCAATCCTCCAAGACCAGAACAAGACGCCCGCATTAACGCTCCAGTTCGTGGCGTAGCGCACACGCCTCGTTGATGGCGACCAGAGGCCCAGCACGCTCGTCCCGCAGTCGCCGTGCGCTGAAACTACCCCCATCGGGCGCGCACCCCCAGTCAGCTTCTTCGACCGTACAACGGACCGCGCCTTCGACCAGGATTCTCCTTGGTCGGTTGCGAGCCACTTCTTATACGAATCACGTGCGAGGGTGACAGAGCGACCGTTGTCGAAGCGTACGACGGTCCGGGCTTGATCGATATTCTCGATCGTTACCACCCGAGGCATATACAAAGTCACTCGAACATCAGGACTTGACCTCAGGTCATCCGCCGATGCGGCACCTTCTGGAAGCAACGCAAGCGCTCCAACCAGCAAGACCGCAGATAGCCAAGAACACGTCTTTATTTCATACCTTCAAACCTGACCGAGCCAACCAGTGCCGACAACCAAGGATCGGTCATCCAACTCTGGGGTGGCCCTTGGGTACGCTGAGACTACGTCTCACTATCGGATCGGTCAATACCTCGTACCCACTATCGGAACCTCGTACCCACTATCGGATCGGTCAACCTCAGGGTCGTCCTAAGGGTAGGCCGATCTGATTAGTTA
>CALMIQ010000186.1 GCA_937863965.1 uncultured Micropruina sp. | reverse complement strand
CCGTCGACACCATCGGCGTCACCACCATCGACGCCATCGGCATCGCCGAGCGGCCCCGAGCCGGGCACGCCGTCGGTCAGGATCTCGTCGTCGGAGACGGATTCCGTGGGATTCTCGCTCATGTCAACTCCTTCGGATCGGGTGAGGCAACGTCATCGACTGTAGTGCTCGCCGAAACGGGGCGACCAGCCCTTTCCGGGTGAACGGAGCCGACGGAGTCTCATCGTGGACGCGTGTTGCAAACGCCTGCACGGGCTCATAATCTGCGTTAGGTTAGGCAAAGCTAACCACCCGCACGGCCCCATCGGGAGCTGAGACCGCGCGAGTAACACGAGACACACAATCGCGGACGGCAGACGTGCTGGCTACTTTCATCATCGGCCTGCGTGAGGGGCTCGAGGCCGCCCTCATCGTCGGCATCATCGCGGCGTTCCTGAAGCGCAACGGGCGCTCGCTGACGCCGATGCTGATCGGCGTGGGCGCCGCCATCCTGCTCAGCCTGGGTGTGGGCGTCGGGCTGAAGCTGGTCGAGATGAGCCTGCCGCAGGCGGCCCAGGAGGGCATGGAGGCGATCATCGGCGTCGTCGCCATCGTCTTCGTCACCGGCATGGTGCTGTGGATGAGCGGCAACGCCGGGGGCCTCAAGCGCGAACTGGAGAGCTCGGCCGGCCAGGCGCTCGGCGCCGGCACCGGACGGGCGATGGTGGTGATGGCCTTCCTGGCGGTGCTCAAGGAGGGCTTCGAGACGGCCGTCTTCCTGCTGGCCACCTTCTCGGCGTCCAGCAACGCCGGACTGGCCGCCACCGGCGCGGCGCTGGGCATCCTCACCGCCGCGGTGATCGGCTACGGCCTCTACACCGGCGGCATGCGGCTCAACCTGGGCCGGTTCTTCCGGGTCACCAGCATCTTCCTGGTGCTGGTCGCCGCCGGGCTGGTGGTCAGCACCCTGGGCAAGATGCGCGAGGCCGGCTGGCTCAACGCCGGCCAGGCGAAGACCGTCGACCTGTCCTGGCTGGCGCCCCCCGGCTCGGTGCAGGGGGCGCTGTTCACCGGCGTCCTGGGCATTCCGCCCGATCCGCGGCTGATCCAGGTGGTCGGCTGGTTCGCCTACGTGATCCCGATGGCGCTGTACCTGTACTGGCCGAAGCGGCACCGGCCGGGCACACGCGGAGCGGTCCGGCTGCGGTACGGCATCGCCGGCGGGCTCGCCGTCACCGCGGCGATCATGTTCGCCGCACTCGGCCCGGCGCAGCTGCCCGGCCTGGGTTCGGCGGCCCTGGTCGACGAGGGCGGACGGGTGGTGGGCAGCATCCGCGTGGAGGGCGGACAGGCACTGGTCACCGTGGGCACGACCGAGTCGGCGATGCCGCTGACGGACGGCGTCGCCGGCCCCCATCGCAGCGTGCCGGACGCCGTCGCACACCAGCAGGCGCTGGAGCCCGGCGCCGCCGCCGCGTTGCCGGCCAGCCTCACCCTCGACGAGTTGGTCGCGCTCAACGGCGGACGGCTGCCGGTCGGCATCAATCCACAGCTCGCCAAGGGTCCGTTCACGATCAGCTGGACGCGCAGCGGCGAGCGCCGGCTGTGGCTGACCTCGGGCGAGGTGCTCGACTTCACCCAGACCGAGACCGCCACCGCGTCGATCAACGGTGGCGGGCTGCCCAACCCGCGCATCCTGACGCCGTCCGGACGGCTGCCCGACGGCTCCGCGGTGAACTCCGGCTCGCTGCGCGTAGACGAGGCCCGGGTGCAGGCGGCCGAGGCCGCCGCGCTGAGGCTGCGCGCCGAGCAGCAGGAGCGCGCCTTCTGGGGCCGGGTCTTCCCCGGCGTCCTGCTGCTCGCCGCAGCGATCGTCCTGGTCACCGCCGTGCGCGCCCGGCGCCGGCTGACCCCGCCCGACCCCGTGGTCGTGGCTCCCGAGTCCGAATCAAGGAGGAATCTCAATGTCCCGTAAGTCCCACGCGCTGACCGGCCTGGGTGCCGTCGTCGTCCTGGCCGCCGCGCTGAGCGGATGTGCCGGCGGCAGTGCGCCGAGCACCGCCGCCAGCCCCATCGCGTCGGCCCCGGCCGACGGCAGCGCGCCGGTCGCCAACGGCGTCGCCCAGGTGAAGGTGACCCTGACCGGCGGCGAGGGCGGCGACAAGTGCACCGCCGACTACCTCACCGCCCCGGCCGGCCCGGTCACCTTCACCGTCGAGAACGTCAGCTCGACGGCGATCACCGAGGTGGAGCTGCAGAGCGAACTGAAGATCCTGGGCGAGAAGGAGAACCTGGCCCCCGGCCTCCCGGCGGCCGGTTTCACGGTCACCCTGGACGGCGGCCAGTACACCCTGTACTGCCTGGGCGCCACGCCGGAGACGCAGGCCTTCACCGTCACCGGACAGGCGGCGGCCTCGCCGACCGGCAGCACCGCCACCCTGTTGAACGAGGGTGCCAAGGAGTACGCGGTCTGGGTGAACGGCCAGGCCGCCGACATGCAGGTCGCGGTCGGCAACCTGAAGGCCGCCGTGGACTCGGGCGACGTGGCGAAGGCCCAGGCCGCCTACATCCAGGCCCGTCCGTTCTACGAGAAGATCGAATCCGACGTCGAGGGCTTCGTGATGCCCGGCTTCAAGGTCGACGACAACAAGGGCAACCTCGACTACCTGATCGACATGCGGGCGTCCAACCTGGACGAGAAGGTCGGCTGGTCCGGCTTCCACGCCGTCGAGCGCGACCTGTGGAAGGCCGGCAAGATCACCGATTCCACCAAGAAGTACGCCGCCGACCTGGCCAGCAACGTCGACAAGCTGGTCGACGTCGTGAAGACCCTCACCTTCAAGCCCGAGGATCTGGCCAACGGCGCCGCGGCCCTGCTGGAAGAGGTGCAGTCCGGCAAGATCACCGGCGAGGAGGAGGAGTTCAGCCACACCGACCTGGTCGACTTCAACGCCAACGTCGAGGGTGCCCGGCAGGCGTTCGCCTACCTGCAGCCCGGCCTGGAGAAGATCGATCCGGACCTCGTCAAGCAGGTCGTCACCCAGTTCGGTAACGTTGATGCCGCGCTGAACGAGCTGCGGGACAAGGCGTCGCCCGGTGGCTACCTGCCCTGGAACGAGGCCAACCGCGACAAGCATCGCCGGGCGCTGAGCCAGGCCGTGCTGGCCCTGCAGCAGCCGATGCAGAAGATCGCCGAGAAGGTCGCCACGGCCAAATAGGCCCGGCCGACGCGACCAGCCTCCGGGGGGCGGAGCGGAGCAGGAGATGACTGAGGAATCGACCACCGATCCTTCGGGCACGCCCGCCGCTGCGCCCCCCGGACTGTCCCGGCGCCGGCTGATCGCCGGCGGAGCAGCCGCGGCGGCCGCCGGTGCCGCCGTGGGTGCGGGGGTGACCGCCGGCATGATGGGACGCCCCGCGCAGCCGGCGACGGCGTCCGCGGGCACCGACACCGTCGACCTGACCCGCAGCGTCGCCTTCTACGACCAGACCCATCAGGCCGGCATCCGGACGCCGCCGCAGCGGCACTGCGTCTACATGACGTTCAACCTGACCCCCGGCGCCACCCGGCAGGATCTGCAGGTGCTGCTGGCCCGGTGGAGCGCCGCGATCGCGCAACTCACGCAGGGCAAGGCGATCGGCACCATCGAGCCCGAGCGTCCGGACGCCGTCGGCACCGACACCGGCGAGGCCCACGGGCTCGCCCCGGCGTCCCTCACCGTCACGGTCGGGCTCGGACCCGGCGTGTTCGACGACCGGTTCGGCCTGGCCCACAAGCGTCCGGCGCTGCTGGCCGCACTCCCCCGCATTCCCGGCGACGTGCTGCGCCCCGAGCTGACCGGCGGCGACCTGTCGCTGCAGGCCTGCGCCGACGACCCGCAGGTCGCCTATCACGCGATCCGCAACCTGGCCCGGATGGTCACCACCACCGCCCACACCCATTGGGTGGTGCTCGGCTTCGGACGCGCCAGCGCCGGCCCCGGGCAGGAGACGCCGCGGAACCTGATGGGGTTCAAGGACGGCACCCGCAACGTCGTGCGCGACGCCGACTACGACGAGTTCGTCTGGCTCACCGACGCCGACTGGATGACCGGAGGCACCTACCAGATCGCGCGCAAGATCGCGATGACCATCGAGACCTGGGACTTCGACCGGGTCTCGGATCAGCAGCAGATCTTCGGCCGCACCAAGGACGAGGGCGCACCGCTGACCGGCGAGCGGGAATTCGACACCCCCGACTTCACGAGGCAGGCCGAGGGCGCGTACGTGATCGACCAGACCTCGCACATCGCGCTGGCCGCACCGGAGAACAACCGCGGCGTGAAGATCCTGCGCCGCAGCTACAACTACACCGACGGGCTCAACGCCCAGGGGCTGCTGGACGCCGGCCTGCTCTTCCTCAGCTACCAGAACACCCCGCAGCACTTCGTCGACCTGCAGAACAAGCTCGGCCGATTCGATCTGCTGAACGAGTACATCCGGCACATCGGATCGGCGATCTTCGCCGTCCCGCCCGGGCCGGCGACCGGCAGCTACGTCGGCAAGGCCCTCTTCGACTAGAGCAA
>CALMIQ010000185.1 GCA_937863965.1 uncultured Micropruina sp. | reverse complement strand
GACGCCCCGAACGAGCGGCGCACCACGATCGCGGCGCCGTCCAGCGACACCTCGTCGGCGGCATCCAGGTCGCGGTGCATCTGCCGGTAGGCGTTGTCGACGTCCCAGGCGTCCCAGATGTTCGGGAAGTCCTGGTGCAGCTGCAGCAGGTTGCCGCGCTCTCCGGCCGGGATCGCCTCGCGTCCGGACGCCAGGTCGACCGCGCTCACCACGTGGCCGTCGGCGTCCACCGCGACCCGGACGAAGTCACTGGCCAGGACGAAGCCGTCGCCCGAGGCTTCGCCGGACACGACGGGGGTCGGGGACGGAGCGCCGATCGCGCCCGCGTGGACACCGCTCTGCGTGACGGGTGCCGCGTTGACCAGCAACGCTGGTGGGTCGAGCTCGCCGAGACCACCCCGGCTGGGATCACCGGCCCGGCGGGGATCACCGGTTTCGACCGGCTCGACCAGCGGGGCCGGTTGGCCGGGGTCCGTGGTTTCGACAGGCTCAGCCGGCGAGCCGCGTCCATCGAGTTCGACGCCCAGGGACGCCAGCGAGTCGGCGATCACCGCCTCCAGGGTCGCGGCCAGCCGGCCGTAGCGCTCGGCCGCCTCCCGGTGCACCCAGGCGATTGACGTGCCGGGCAGGATGTCGTGGAACTGCAGCAGCAGCACCTCGCGCCAGGCGTCGTCCAGCACGTCGTGCGGGTACGGACGCCCCGCCCGCAGCGCCGCCACGCTCGCCCACAGCTCGGCCTCGAAGAGCAGCTGCTCGCTGCGCCTGTTGCCCTGCTTCATCCCGTGCTGCGTGGTGTACGTCGCGCGGTGCCGCTCCAGGTAGAGCTCGCCGCGCCAGACCGCCGGCTCGGGCAGCTCGGCCCTGGCACGGGCGAAGAAGACGTCCGGATGCTCCCAGGCCACCCGCGCGCTGCCCTCCAGGTCGGCCAGCCGGCGGGCCCGGGCGACCATCTCGCGGGTGGTCCCGCCGCCGCCGTCGCCCCACCCGGTCGGCGCCAGCGAGGACGACCCGACCGACTTCTCCTTGAAGTTGCGGTCCGCGAGGGCGACCTCGGCGCCGGACAGCTGGGAGTTGTAGGTGTCCATCGAGGGGAAGTGGGTGAAGATCCGCGAGCCGTCGATGCCCTCCCACTCGAACGAGCTGTGCGGAAAGGTGTTCCGCTCGTTCCAGGAGATCTTCTGGGTCAGGAACCACTCGAAACCGGCCCCGACCAGCAGCTGCGGCAGTGCCCCCGAATAGCCGAAGCTGTCCGGCAGCCAGGCGCCGCGGCATTCGATGCCGAACTCGTCGCGGAAGAAGCGCTGCCCGTACAGGAACTGCCTGATCAGCGACTCGCCGCCGGGCAGCACCGCGTCCGCCTCGACCCACATGCCGCCGACCGGCACGAACCGCCCGTCCGCCACCGCCTGCTTGACCCTGGCGTAGACCTCGGGACGGTGCTCCTTGATCCAGGCGTACTGCTGCGCGCTGGACATGGCGTAGACGAAGTCGTCGTGCTCCTCCAGCAGGGTCACCATCGAGCTGGTCGTCCGGGCCACCTTGCGGACGGTCTCGCGCAGCGGCCACAGCCAGGCCGAGTCGATGTGGGCGTGACCGACGGCGGTGATCCGGTGGGCGGACGGCGCGGCCGGACTGGCCAGCACCTCCCCGAGTTGGGCGCGGCCGGCCGCCGCGGTGCCGGCGACGTCCTGCAGATCGACGGCGTCCAGTGCCCGGTCGAGCGCGAACAGGACCTTCGCCCGGCGGGCGGAGGTGACGTCCAGTTGCTGGGCGAGCTGCAGCAGCACCTCGACGTCATGGACCAGCTCGAACACCTCGGTCTCGAAGATCACGGCATCGGCGCGCCGGACGCGGTACAGCAGCTCCTCGCCCGCGGTGTCCCAGTCGCCCTTCTCGGTGGGCTGGAAGGGCACGTAGTCGAGCAGCACCGGGTTGGACGCCGCCTCGACGTAGAACTCGATCGGCTCGCCGCCGGCGGCGTCCGCGGTGACCGGGATCCACTGCGCCCGGGGGTGCAGCGACCGCACCGGGGAGCCGTCCGCGCGGTAGACCAGGCCCTCGGCCTGGAAGCCGGTCATGTTGACGTCGAAGCCGAGGTCGAGCAGCACCTCGACCCGGCGTCCGGCGAACGCGGCGGGCACCTCGCCGGTGACCCGGAACCAGGTGGTGTCCCACGCGCGACCCCACGGCGTCCCCGGGGCGCACGGCTGGTACGCGGCCGCCAGCCCCGCGGCCACCGCGATCGGTTCGCCGCCGACCCGGTGGGCGGCCAGGGCCAGCGGGTGCGGGCGGGAGTGGATCGCCGGACGCAGCCGCTCCTCCAGGACGCGGGCCACCCGGGCCAGCGTCAGGTCCTGATTGTCGTGCATCAGACCTCCAGGGCTGCGCCGACGGTGGAGGGCGCGAGGGTGACCCGGGGATGGCGCCCGGACCTGGCCAGCTCCATGTAGCGCTCCCAGAACGCGCCGCCCGGCGCCAGGTCGCGGCGGGTGAACACGGTCGGATCGAGCAGCAGCCCGGGCCGCTGGGTGGCGACACCGGTCCGCCGGCGGCGCAGCTCCCGCATCGCATCGCGCAGCACCAGGCCCTCCTTCTTGATCGTGCCCCGCTCGTCGATCAGCCCCAGGTTGTACTCCAACTCGGGGAAGTCGGCCAGCGAACGGCTGACGTCGTGCGAGCACCACCAGGTGATTCCGAACAGTTCCGGCGTATCGGCGAGCTGGTCGACGGTGGCCTCGATGAAGGGTGCAACGGTGTGCTCGGGCAGAACGTTACGCGGCGCGCCCACCTCTTGCACCCAGACCGGCCGGCGCGGGTCGGCCTGGAAGGCCCGGGCCACCTCGGTCAGGTAGCGGGCGTGGGCGTGGGTCTCGAACGCGGTCGGTCCGTAGGCCTGCGCGGTGCCGTTGAACACCCATGAGTGCACGACGGTCATGTCGCCCAGCGTCGCGGCGTGCGCCGGCGTGAACGGCTGCGTGTCGTCGTACCAGGTGGCGTCGTAGCAGGCGTGCAGGGCGGGGACGCCCGGCGCACCGGCGCGCAGCGCGCCGATCATCGCCGCCAGCCAGGCCGTGACGTCGTCTTCGGACGCCGGGTAGGGCTCGGGATGCACGGTGCCGGTGAACTGGTTGACCTCGTTGCCGACGGTGAGGCCGAGCAGGTTGGGATGCCCGGCGCAGGCCCGGGCGATCGCGGTCAGGTAGGCGGCGGTCGAGGCGATCACGTCGGGGTCGGTGAAGAAGCCCCGGCGATGCCACGAGGTGAGCCAGGCCGGCACGAAGTCGAAGCTGGACAGGTGGCCCTGCAGCCCGTCCACACAGACGTCCAGCCCGCGCTCGGCGGCCAGCTCGAGGACCCGTTCCAGGTCGGCCAGCGCACGGGGACGCAGCAGCGTCCGGTTGGGCTGGAACACCGGCCACAGCGGAAACACCCGGACGTGATCGGCCTCGAGCTCGGCGATCGCGTCGAGGTCGCGGGCCACGTCGTCCGCGGAGAAGTCGAGCCAGTGGTGGAACCAACCGACCCGAGGGGTGTAGTTCACCCCGAACCTGACCGGGGGTGATCCAACTGGGGCCGTCATCGGCGTTACTTTACCGATTGAGTTCCGCCTGTCAACGGGCCGTCGCCGCTACTGAACGCGACGTCCGCGGCCATCCGTGGGGCGGACCGCGCCGCGCGGGCGGCCGGGCGCGGTGGACGGCGGGGGAGAACGGCGTCGCGGCGGCTGGTCCGGATCCGATCGAGCGGCCCCGACGGCGAGCGCGGCGGACGCCGGAGGACGCCGGACTCCGCTCGTCCGGGCTGCGTTAAAGTGGGCCGACACGAACGCGACCGAGAGGCACAGCAATGGGGGCCAGAGCTACTGGGGTTCCGCGCTCCGGACGCGTCACGATCTCAGATATTGCCCGCGAGGCGGGCGTCACCAGCGGCGCGGTTTCACTCGCCATCAACGGAAAACCGGGTGTTTCCGATATCACCCGGGCACGCATTCTCAAGATCGCCGACGAGATGCGCTGGCGCCCGAATCATGCGGCGAAGACGTTGCGCGGCCAGAGCCCCCGCTCCATCGGGCTGGTGCTGACCCGGCCCGAGGAGGTGGTCGGCGAGGAGGTCTTCTTCACCAAATTCCTCGCCGGCGTCGGTTCGGTGCTCAGCCAGCGGGGCTACTCCCTGCAGCTCCAGCTGGCCACCGACCTGGCGTCCGAGACCGCGATCCACGCCGAGTGGATCGCCGACGGCCGGGTCGACGGCATCCTCGTGCTCGATCCGCGCCTGGACGACCCCCGCGTGGCACGCCTGCTCGAACTGGGTCATCCGGCGGTGATCGTCGGCGGCGACATCGATGGCGAAGCGCTGACCAGCGTCCGCACCGACGACGGCAAGTTCATGCGCGCGGTGTTCGACCACCTGATCACGTTGGGTCACGAGCGGATCGGCTATATCACCGGCGATCAGAGCTTCAGCCACATTCGCCGGCGCATCGATGCCTTCACCGATTTCGCGCTGACCGCCGGCGTCTGGGGCATCACCCTCGCCGGGGATTTCGTCCCGCAGCAGGCGAAGGACGCCACGCGCAAACTCATGTCGTCGCCGAAACGCCCCACCGCATTGATCTTCGACAGCGAGGTGATGGCGATCGCCGGAATGGCGACGCTCACCGAAATGGGGCTGGTCGTGCCGCACGATGTCTCGGTGCTCTCCTGGGAGGACTCGGCCACCTGCCAGGTGCTGCACCCGACCGTCACGGCGCTGAACCGGGACGCCGCGGCCCTGGGCCGGGAGGCCGCCACCGGCATCCTGCGACTGCTCGACCGCGAGCCCCCGGCGGAGCCGGTGATGGTCGCCGCGGTGGTCCAGCGGGAGTCGACGGCGCCGCCCGGCTTCTGATCTCCCGAGGCTCGACCCGTGAGCCCTCTCTTGTCATCACTCAATCGATATAGTAGCTTCCACGCAACCATGCGCCGTCGCTTGGCGGCCTGCACAAATTGAGGAGGCATGATGAGACGCTTCACCGGACTCGTCACCCTGGTGGCATCGGCCGCGCTCGCTCTTTCCGCATGCACGGGTGGTGGTGCCGCTCCGGCACCGGCACAGTCCAGCGGCGGCGCGCTCTCGGGCACCGTGAAGCTCCAGAGCTGGTCGCTGAAGAACGAGACCTTCAGCCCCTACTTCGAGAAGCTCTTCGCGGACTTCGAGAAAGAGACCGGCGTCAAGGTCGAGTGGCTCGACCAGCCCGGCGACGGTTACCAGGACAAGGTGCTGAGCCAGGCCAATTCCAACACCCTGCCCGACGTGGTCAACCTGCCGCCCGACATTGCGTTCCCGCTCGCCCAGGCCGGCGTGCTGCTCGACGTGAATGCGGCCGACCCGTCGCTCGCCTCGACCTTCGTTCCGGGCGCCTGGCAGGCCTACTCCTACCCCGGACTGACCGGCACGTTCGGCATGCCGTGGTACCTGGGCACCGACCTCAGCTGGTGGAACGGCACCGAGCTGAAGAAGTACGACGTCGACACCGACAACCTGCCCACCACCAACGAGGGCCTGATCGACCTGGCCAAGAAGGTCGGGGCGGCGTCCAAGGGCAAGATGCCGGTGCTGTCGTCGATGCCGACGGTCGACCTGTTCTCGTCCAGCGGTGTTCCGGTGATGAACGACGCCGGTGACTTCGTCTTCAACACCCCGCAGGCCGCGGCGATCGTCGACCAGTTCCGCGACGCCTACCAGGCGGGCGGCGTGCCGGCCGAGGCGCTGACCGGTGACTTCGGTGGCAATGCCGACGGCTTCAAGCAGGGCAAGGTCGCCTTCACCACGGCCACCTCGACCTTCGCCGGCGACCTGGAGAAGAACGCTCCCACCATCCGCAAGGGCGTCATCGCCACGCCGCGCATCGGCGACGCGCCGCTGTTCGTCCAGGGTGTCTCGGTGGCGGCCAACTCGACCAACAAGGACGCTGCCATCGCGTTCGCGAAGTACCTGACCAACACCGCGAACCAGGTGGCGTTCTGCAAGATCGCCGTCGGCTTCATGCCGGGCACGGTCGAGGGCAGCGCCGACACCGCGGCACTCAGCGCCGGAGTCACCGACGAGCTGCAGCTCAAGGCGATCGGCATCGTCGTGGAGTCCATGAAGACCGCCCGGGTGCTCACCCCGGTGCAGTGGACCGGCGCGATGAAGACCTACATGGATCAGCAGCTCGCCCTCGCCATCAAGGGCGAGATCGGTTCGCAGGAGGCGCTCGACAAGATCGTCGACTACGCCAACAAGAACAAGGTCAGCTGAGCTGAGCCCGTCGAGCGATCCCGGGAAGAAGAAGGAGGAGGCATGAAGTCACACAAGTGGTTCACCCCGTGGCTGCTGGCGGCCCCCGCGGTGATCTGGGTGCTGGTGTTCGGCATCTGGCCGTTCGTCAACACCGTCGTGCTGAGCTTCACCGATGCTCGTCCGTTGCGGGGCGGGGAGTTCGTCGGCATGGAGAACTACGCTCGGATGTTCTCCGACGAGCAGTTCGGCTACGCGCTGACCACGAGCTTCATCTACATGATCGTCTGCATTCCGCTGCTGACCATCCTGCCGTTGCTGCTCGCGTTGCTGGTGGAGAAGACGATCCCTTGGATCACCTTCTTCCGCACCACCTTCTACTTCCCGGTGATCGCGTCGGTGGTCGTGGTGGCCCTGATCTGGACCTGGCTGTTCGACACCAGGGGGCTGATCAACGGCGCGCTGGAGATGATGGGCCTGACCGAGAGCCCGGTGCCGTTCCTGGTCGACCGGTGGTGGCTGCTGTTCTGCGCCATCCTGCTGACGGTCTGGAAGGGGCTCGGCTACTACATGGTGGTCTACCTGGCCGCCCTGGGTAACTCCAGCAAGGAGCTGCACGAGGCCGCCGCGCTGGACGGCGCGGGCACCTTCCGCCGCTTCCTGTCGGTGACCGTGCCGGCCGTCCGGGGCGCGATGGTGCTGATCATGGCGCTGGTGGCGGTCTCCGCGCTGCGTATCTTCACCGAACTGCAGGTGCTGTCCAATGGCACCGGTGGTCCCGGTGGCCAGTCCATGTCGATCGTGATGATGATCAAGATGGTGGGCTCGGGGCTGACCGGCAACGTCGGCTACGCCTCGGCGCTGAGCGTCGTGCTGTTCCTGATCACGGCGCTGCCGCTGCTGGCGATCGCCTGGATGAACCGCGAGAACCAAGGGAAGGCCTGAGATGAGTTCCACTCTCGAAGAGCACCCGCCGCAGACGGCCGAGGCCGCGAGGCGGCTGACCACGCCGTCCAAGCCCAAGAAGTACAGGGAGCCGGCCTACCGCCGCAAGGGTTCCAGCGACTTCCTCAAGCCGACCCTGGGCGGGTTGATCTTCCGCTACGTGCTGCTGGCGCTCGTGACCGTGATCGTGGTCGGTCCGCTGATCTTCCAGCTGGTCACCTCGTTGAAGGGGCCGCTGGACGACATCTACACCTTCCCGCCCACCCTGATCCCGACCGACTTCACAGTGCAGAACTACATTCGGGTGACCGACTTCATTCCGGTCTACCTGTACGCCTGGCA
>CALMIQ010000184.1 GCA_937863965.1 uncultured Micropruina sp. | reverse complement strand
GGGCCGGGACGAAGTACACCCCGCCGTTGTCGGGCACGCCGCGGGCCAGCTCCTCCGACTCGGCCGAGGACGCGATGATCTCGGCGCCGTCGCGGAGCCACTGGACGGCGGCGCCGGTCGAGCCCGCATAGCCCTCGAGTGCGTAGACGGTCTCGCCGTTCATCCGCCAGGCGATCTGGGTGGTCAGGCCGGTCGAGGTGTCGATCAGCGGCTCGGTGCCGATCGTCATGTCGAGGAAGGTGCCGGTGCCGTGGGTGCACTTGGTCATCCCCGGCTCGATGCAGCCCTGGGCGAACAGCGCCGAATGCTGATCGGCGATGGCGGACGCGATCGGCACCTCGGCGCCGAACACGACCGCCGAGGTGACGCCGAGCGCGCCGGCGTCGTCGCACACCTCGGGGAACACCGACGCGGGGATGCCCAACGCGTCCAGCCACTCGCGATACCACTCGCCGGCGATCAGGTCGTAGGAGCCGGTCACCGAGGCGTTCGAGGCCGAGATCGCGTGCGTCGCGCCGCCGGTCAGCCGGTGGATCAGCCAGGAGTCGACGGTGCCGAAGCGCAACTGATCGCGTTCGGCCGCCGCCGCGGCCTCCGGGACGTTGGCCAGGATCCACTCGAGGCTGAGCGAGGAGTAGACGGGGGCGATCGCCCAGCCGGTCCGGGCGTACACCCGGTCGCCCCAGGCGGCATTCAGCGCGCCGGCGCGGTCGGCCGTCCGGGTGTCCTGCCAGACGATGGCCCGCCCGATCGGCTCGCCGGTGCGGGCGTGCCACACGATGGTGGTGGCACGTTGGTTGGTGATGCCGACGGCGGTGACGTCGCCGGGTGGTAGGCCGGCGGCCTCCAGCGCCTGGGCGATCATCGCCTGGGTCGCCGCCCAGATCTCGGCGGGTTCCTGTTCCACCCGGTCGGGCGCGGGGTGGTACTGCGGGAACTCGGTGTACGCCTGGGCCAGGATGGCGGCGTTCTCGTCGTAGACCAGGGCGCGGATCCCGGTCGTGCCGGCGTCGATGACGAGCAGTCGGGCAATGGGCATGGTCAGCTCCGATTTCGGTGGTAGGGACGCGTGGGCGCCGGCGGCCGGGGCATCAGAGCCCCAATTTGCCGGGGTTGAGGATCCCGGCGGGATCGAGCGCGGCCTTCAGCTTCCGCAGGATCAGGTGGCCCGATCCGAGCGAGCGTTCGGCGTAGGCCGAGCGGGCCAGGCCGCCGCCGTGGTGATGGGACAGCTCGGCGTCGTGCTCCAGGCAGACGCGCATGGCCGTCTCCCAGATGCTGCGCAGCCGCCGCACCGCCTCGTCGTCGTCGGCGGCACGGCCGAGCAGGATCACGTACAGCGAGGTGCCCTGCGGATAGACGTGCGAAAAATGGCCCAGCACCTCGTCGGCCAGCGGGGCGAGCGCCTCGATGAGGGCGTGGTACAGCCCGCCGATGCCCGACCAGGTGTGCGCCACCTCGATGGTCTCGGCGTAGCCGCCGGGCTCGTCGAGCAGGTTCTCGACGGTCGAGAAGTCGAACCGGCGACCCATCCAGCGTTCCACCGGTCCGGGGCCCAGCGGGACACCGCCCCGTCCGGTGATCAGGTCCTCCAGCACGTCCAGTTCGGCGTCCGCCAGCTCCCCGGGGCCGCGGGTGCCGACGAACAGCACCGGTTGGGTCTCTCCGGGTGCGGCGTGGACCGCCTCGGCGGCGTCGTAGAGGCGCAGCAGCAGCGGTCGGAGCCCGAGCACGGCCTGCTCGCGCAGTAACTCGATGCCGTCCTCGACGCTGCGCAGCCGGTAGCCGCACAGCCGGGTGGTCAGCGTTGCGGGGAAGACCTTGAGGGTGACGGAGGTGATCACGCCCAGGGTGCCCTCGGAGCCGATCAGGATCCGCCGCAGATCGGGCCCCATCGCGGCGCGCGGCCGGGCCGTCAGCGTGACGGTCTCGCCGGTGGCCAGCACCGCGGTGTAGCCGGTGACCAGGTCTTCGATGCCGCCGTACATGGACGAGAACTGGCCGCTGGCAAGCGTGGCCACCCAGCCGCCGACGGACGAGCGGTAGAGCGACTGGGGCGAGTGGCCCAGCGTGTAGCCCGCCTGCGCAAGGACGTCTTCCAGCTCGCCGCCCGGCATGCTGGCCGACGCGGTGACGGTGAGGTTGCGTTCGTCGAGGGTGAACTCGGCCGGCACGGTGCTGACGTCGAGGACGACGCCGCCGCGCACCGGCAGCGGCTGCCCGGTCACCGACGAACCGCAGGCCCGCACCGTGACCGGGACGCCGTGCCGGGTGGCCGTCGCCAGCAGGCCGGGCAGGACGTCGAAGCCGGACAGCCTGATCACCAGCTCGGCCGGCCAGGGGTGCTGCCCCAGCCGGGACAGTTTCGTGCTCAGTGGCCAGGTGTCGTGGCTCGCGGACGCCAGGGCGCCGGGGGAGTCGTCGAACTCGGAGGAACCCGCTGCGGCGCGGAGGGCGTCCATTGCCTGCTGGTCGATGGTCACGCAGCCGTCTCCGATCAATAATCCGGATTCTGATTACTCCTGTACTGGCAATGTCGCCGATGGCGCGATGCGCTGTCAAGGGGCTGGGCCGGCCGGCGCGCCGGCGGCGATGCGTCATGATGGCGTCCGTGCAGGCATGGTTGGACGTCACCGCCGGGGTCGCCGGCGACATGCTGATGGGCGCGCTGGTGGACGCCGGCGCCGATCTCGACGGGGTGCAGGCCGCCATCGGCGCCGTCACCGGCGAGGACATCGCGGTGCGCCGGGAGGAGGTCACCCGGGCCGGCGAGCGGGCCTGCAAGATCCACGTCGACATCGTCGGACGCGGCACCGGCACCCGGTCGGCTGCGGACCTCCGGGGCGCGATCGAGGACGCCGGGCTGCACCCGGTGACCCGGGCGCGCGCCCTGCGGGCACTGGACCTGCTGCTCACCGCCTACAGCCGCGGCCACGGACTGGCCCCCGGCGCGGTCGTCCTGCAGGAGATCGCGGCGCTGGACGTCCTCGCCGACATCGTCGGCGACTGCGAGGCCCTGCGGCTGCTCGGCGTCGAGGCGGTGACCGCGTCCCCGGTGGCTCTGGGTTCGGGCCGGATCCGGACCTCGCACGGCGATCTCACCGTGCCCGTTCCGGCGGTCGCCGAGCTGACGAACGGCTGGCCGACCACACTGCCGGACGCGGGGGCCGGCGCCCGCGAGCCGGTCGCCCGGGCGCCGCACCCGATGGCCGACGGGGCCGACCGGCACGTTCCCCTCGGCGGGATCACGGGCGGCGAGGAGGGGGTGCTCACCGAGGGTCCGGCGCAGCTCGTCGGCGGCGACGGGCTGGGTGAGTTGGCTACTCCGACCGGGATGGCGCTGCTGCGCTGTTTCGCCGAGTCCTGCCAGCCGCGCCCGGCGACCCCGGTTCGGATCGGCGTCGGCGCGGGCGGGCGCGACGTCCCCGGCCGCGCGAACGTCGTGCGGGTGCTGCTCGTCAGGTGAGGGCGACGCGCCCGAGGTCGACAACCGTGCCCCAGCCGCCTCCACGGGCCGCGACACGCCGCCATCGCGCTGCCCGGCGCGCACTTTCCGAACTCGCCGGTGCCGGACGCCGCTTGCCGCCCCCACTACCCTCGACCGGGGAAGGGAGCACCGATGGAGATCAGCGTCCAGGGAACGCACGAAGAGACCGTCCGGCCCGAGATCGGGCGCCTGCACGCCCGCGCCCACGCCGAGGCGTCCGACAAGAACGAGGTGCTGCGCACCGCCACCGCCGTCGTTCAGCGGCTGCACACCGAGCTGAAGCGGCTGCAGGAGGCGGGGCAGGTGACCGAGATCGTGGTGCGCCCGATCACCACCTCGTCGTGGCGTCCGATCGTCAAGGGGCGTCAGGCCCACCCGATCTTCCGTGCCCACGCGGGCATCCAGGCCGACTTCACCGACTTCGCGGCGCTGGCCGACCTGGCCGCCCAGTTCGGCGCCACGGAGGGCCTCGAGCTCGACTCGGTGGAGTGGCGGCTGACCGACGCCACCCGGCGCGAGCTGGAGGCCGTCTGCCTGACCCGGGCGGTCGAGCAGGCCCGCGACCGGGCCGAGGCGATGGCGCGGGCGGCGGGCGCGGGCGAGGTCACCTTCGTCCAGCTGGCCGATCCGGGACTGCTCGGCGACAGCCCGTCCGTGCGCCAGTCGTTCGCAGCGTCGATGGCGGCGCCCATGTCCGGCATGATGCGCGGCGCGAAGATGGCCGACGACCAGCTCGCCGGCATTGAGTTGCAGCCCGAGGACCTGACCGTCTCCGCGGTCGTCCAGGCCCGACTGGCCACCGCATAGGCCGCGCCGCCGCGTGCTCGGCGCGGTGATGGGCGAGAATGGGCCGGTGCCGACCTATCGCGACGAGGCGGTCGTGCTTCGCACCCACAAGCTGGGGGAGGCCGACCGGATCATCACGCTGCTGTCGCGCCGGCACGGCAAGATCCGGGCGGTCGCCAAGGGGGTGCGGCGGACGTCGTCGAAGTTCGGCGGACGGCTGGAGCCGTTCAGCCACATCGACGCCCAATTCGCGACCGGACGCACGCTGGATATCGTCACCCAGGCCGTCACCCTGCACGCCTACACCGAACCGCTCGGCGGCGACTACACCGCCTACACCACCGGCCAGGTGATCCTGGAGACCGCCGACCGGCTGGTCGCCGAGGAGGGCGAGCCGTCGCTGCAGCAGTTCCTGCTGCTGGTCGGCGCGCTGAACGCGCTGACCGCCGGCACCAGCGACGGGCCGCGTCCGGCCACCATGATCATGGACGCCTATCTACTGCGCGCGGTCGCCGTCGCGGGCTGGGCGCCGAGTTTGTCGGACTGCGCCAAGTGCGGCCTGGCCGGTCCGCACGAGGCGTTCAATCCCCAGGCGGGCGGGATGGTGTGCCGGCGCTGCCGTCCGCCGGCCTCGGCGCTGCCCCCGCGGTCGGTGCTGGAGTATCTTGCCGCGCTGCTCACCGGCGACTGGCCGGCCACCCGCGACATCGACCAGCGTTCTCAACGGCAGGCGAGCGGGCTGGTCAGTGCGTTCGCGAACTGGCACCTGGAGCGGGGTCTGCGCTCGCTGAGTCATGTGGAGCGCTGAGCGAATGGCGGGCCGATAGCCTGGCGCGATGCTGGCCGTGAACAGGTTCCGGGTTCTCCCGCAGGACGAGGACGACTTCTTCCGCAGCGCGCGGGCGGCCGTGGACTTCATGGCGTCCCGCGAGGGCGCCGAGTCGATCGACCTGGTGCGCAATCTCGACGAGCCCGACCTGTGGGCGATCGTCGGACGCTGGGCGAACGTCGGGTCGTACCGGCGCGCGTTCAACGGCTACGAGGCGAAGGTCGTCCTGGTGCCGCTGCTGAGCCGGGCGATCGATGAGCCCGGTGCCTACGACGTGCCGGACGACGTGGGCACGAACCTGCCGCGCTCGCGGTAGCGGTAACGTTGGCGCTTGCGTGTCAGCCGGGCATGCATCGACTCACAAGGAGTTTCTCGTGGCCAGTCGCCTCGACAACGTCATCAGCCTGTGCAAGCGGCGGGGTTTCGTCTACCCCTGCGGCGAGATCTACGGCGGTACCCGGGCGGCCTGGGACTACGGACCCTACGGCGTCGAGCTCAAGGAGAACATCAAGCGGCAGTGGTGGAAGGCCGTGGTGCAGGGCCGCGACGACGTGGTCGGCATCGACTCCTCGATCATCCTGCCCCGCCAGGTGTGGGTGGCGTCCGGGCACGTCGGGGTGTTCTCCGACCCGCTGACCGAGTGCCTGCACTGTCACAAGCGGTTCCGCGCCGATCAGCTCGAGGAGAACTTCGAGCACAAGAAGGGGCGGGCGCCGTCCGGCCTCGAAGAGATCAACTGCCCCGAGTGCGGCACCCTGGGCCGGTTCACCGAACCCCGCGACTTCAACATGATGCTGAAGACCTACCTGGGCGTGATCGAGGACGAGTCCGGGCTGCACTACCTGCGCCCCGAGACCGCGCAGGGCATCTTCGTGAACTTCAAGAACGTCGAGAACTCCGCTCGGGTGAAGGTGCCGTTCGGCATCGGCCAGGTGGGCAAGAGCTTCCGCAACGAGATCACCCCGGGCAACTTCATCTTCCGCACCCGCGAGTTCGAGCAGATGGAGATGGAGTTCTTCGTCGAGCCGGGCACCGACGAGGAATGGCACCAGCACTGGATCGACGCCCGCACCGACTGGTACGTCGACCTGGGCATCAGCCGCGACAACCTGCGGCTCTACGAACACCCGACCGAGAAGCTGTCGCACTACTCGAAGCGGACCGTCGACATCGAGTACGACTTCGGCTTCGCCGGCGGCGACGGCTGGGGCGAGCTCGAGGGCATCGCCAACCGGACCGACTTCGACCTCGGCACGCACTCGAAGCACTCGGGCACCGACCTGTCCTACTTCGATCAGGCGAAGGGGGAGCGTTACATCCCCTACGTGATCGAGCCGGCGGCGGGACTGACCCGGTCGCTGATGGCGTTCATGGTGGAGTCCTACACCGAGGATCAGGCGCCCAACACCAAGGGCGGCGTCGACACCCGGGTGGTGCTGAAGCTCGACCCGCGGCTGGCGCCGGTCAAGGTGGCGGTGCTGCCGCTGTCCCGCAACGAGCGGCTGTCGCCGGCCGCCCGTGACCTAGCGGCTTCGTTGCGGCGGAACTGGAACGTCGAGTTCGACGACGCCCAGGCGATCGGACGCCGCTACCGCCGCCAGGACGAGATCGGCACCCCGTTCTGCGTCACCGTCGACTTCGACACCCTGGACGACCAGGCGGTCACCGTCCGCGAGCGGGACACCATGACCCAGGAGCGG
>CALMIQ010000183.1 GCA_937863965.1 uncultured Micropruina sp. | reverse complement strand
ACGCCGCCGTCGCGGCGTCCGCTGCAGCCGCGTCCGACCTCGGTGGACTGGGTGGCCGAGATCTGGATCGATCCGGACTGGTACGCCACCCAGGGTTCCACCGACGCCCTGCCGTCGCCCGGGCTGCCGGACGTCATCCCGCTGCGGGCGAGTTCGGCACTGATCGGGCGGACGTCGATGAGCCGCAACATCCACCCCGACATCGACTGCGACCTGGACAACGGGGTCAGTCGGCGACACGCCCAGATCACCACCGACGGCACCCGCTGGTGGATCGAGGACCTGGAGTCGGCCAACGGCACCTTCGTCGGCTCCTCGGCCGGCCCGCTGCCCACCGACCCGATCGGACGCGGCCGCGTCGAGTTCGCCCCCGACCAGCGGATCTACCTGGGCGCCTGGACTCGCGTCGTCGTCCGCGCCGCCACCGACGACGAGAAGCAGGCCTTCAACCCCTGACGGGTCAGAGCATCAGCGGCAGGTACTTGATCACCACCATGGCGGTGATCCCGACCAGCCACAGCACCACCAGCAGGACGTCCAGGTCGTGCGCGATCAGCGTCCGGGCCGCCCGGCTGGCCCGGTCGGGCAGGTACAGGTTGCCGTCGCGGATGTTCACGTGGGTCAGCGAGGTGAACACCAGCGTGGTCGACAGGGTCACCAGCAGGCACCACGGGCACAGCGCCCCGATCACGAAGAACGCCTGGAAGAACAGCCAGTAGGCGAAGATCAGGCCCAGCGTGTAGACGATCTGCGCGGCGAACATGAACCAGCGCGGGAACCGGACGCCGCCCAGGCTGGCCACCGCGATGGTGATCACCACCGGCTCGGCGACCAGGCCCAGGAAGGCGTTCGGGAAGCCGAACAGGCTGGCCTGCCAGGACGCCCCGACGGTGCCGCAGCTGAGCACCGCGTTGATGTTGCAGGCCAGCGCCGCCTGCGGGTCGGCCGCCAGCACGATGGCGTCCACCGAGAGCACGAAGGACGCGGTCAGGCTGAGCAGCGCCGAGATCAGCATCGTGGTGAAGATCCAGGCGTTCGACTGCCGAACCCGCCGCACCCGGTGCAGCACGCCGGTGCCGGTCGGCTCAGGCACCGGCGGCCACCCGCTCGATCGCGGTCATCAGCGCGCCCGGGGTGTAGATGTCGCCGCTGTACACCTGGCCGTTGAGCTTGACGGTCGGGGTGCCCTTCACGCCGGCGTCGAACGCCTGCTGGGTGATCTGGTCGATCCAGGGCACGAAGGTCCGCTTCGCGAAGGACGCGATCACCTCGCCGGAGGCGCCGGCCTGGGTGGCGAAGGAGGCGAGCTGGTCGTCGCTGAGGCCGCTGGTGCCCTCGCCCGGCTGGTTCGCGAAGAGCAGCTGGTTGAACCGCAGGGCGGCGGCCGGATCGGCCTCGGCGATCGTGACGAACGCGTTGGCGGCCCGGGTGGAGTACTCGGTGCCGCCGGACTGGGCGTCGAGGAACGACATCGGATGGATGTCGAGCACGATCGTGCCGGCCTCGGCGGCGGCGTCCAGCGACGCACCGTTGGCGCGCTCGAACTGGCCGCAGTAGGGGCACATGAAGTCGGCGTAGACGGCGACGGTGACCTTCGCGTCGTCCTTGCCGAACCGGAGCGCGCCGGCGTCGGTGGCGCGCGTGGGGGTGACCAGGGCGCCGGGCGCTCCCCCGGCGGTGTTGCTCGACCTGGCGTTCGTCACCGACCAGACGGTGATGCCGATGATCAGCGCGATCACGGTGATGCCCGCGATCCAGGCGGTGCGGACGATGGTCTTCATCCGCCGCTCGGCGGCGGCCTGGGCCTGCTGCCGGCGGCGGAGGGCCTCGCGGCCCTGGGTACTGGACTTGCCTTGCTTGGACATGGTGTTTCCTGATCCGGGCCGGGAGCTCCGGCCCCGTGTTCGAGCGCTGATGCGCGCGGGCGTGGGGTCGTTGCCGGCCCCGCGCCGTCCGATCGGACGCCGGCGGGCCGGGCTCAGGAAAGCGCCGGAGGACCGCGCCGCGGGTTGGCTCGCGCCCAACCCGGACCGGCCACCGGCACCGGCACCGGCAGCGGGGCCGGACGCCACCAGGCGACGACCAGGCCGTCGAGCCGGGCCACCAGGGACGCCAGCAGGCGGCGTCCGGCGCCGGCCACCCAGCGGGCGCCGCGGAGCAGCAGGATGGCGGCGAGCAGCGCCATCGGCATCAACACCAGGTGCACCAGCAGCGTGGCCGCCACCATCAGCGTCCAGCCCACCACCGGGGCGGGAGCCGTCAGGCAGTGCGCGCCGCCGCCCGTGGTCGGCACGAGGGTGTACAGCGGGTGGCCGGCGTCGAAGCAGGCCACCACAGCGACCCTCGGCAGCCGCTGCAGCAGCGGCACCAGGAGGGTGATCGCGAGCGCGGCGGCGACCAGCTGGGCTCCCCACCCGGGGAACCGCAGCGGACGCCACGACCTCATCACGCCCTCGACCCTACCCAACCGTCGGCATCCGGGCGGACGGTACGACACCTTAGGCTGTCCCGATGCGCATGTTCTGGGAGCTCGCCGCCAGCAGCTTCCGGCGCTACCTCCGCTACCGGGTCGCGATCGTCGCCACCATGGTCACCAACTGCGTATTCGGCCTGATCCGGGCGTCCCTGCTGATGGCCGCGGTCGCCGGCGCGGGCGGCATGATCGGCGACTACGACGCCCTGCAGGCCTCCAGCTACGTCTGGCTCGGCCAGTGCCTGGTGGGGGTCGTGCAGCTGTGGGCGGTCAGCGACATCGCCCGGAGGATCAAGACCGGGGACCTCGCCGTCGACCTCCTCCGCCCGGTGCCGCCGGTCATCGGCTGGCTGGCCGCCGAGTACGGACGCGCCGCCTGCGCCCTGCTGATCCGGGTGGCGCCGATGCTGGCCATCGGCGCCCTCACCACAGGCCTGGTGCTGCCCGAGCACCCGGGGCACTGGCTGCTGGCCCTGGTTTCGGTCGTGCTGGCCGTGACGCTGGCGTTCCAGGGCTGGCTGCTGGTGAACCTCGCCGCTCTGTGGGTGGTCGAGGTTCGCGGCTACCTCAACCTCTACATGATCGTGATGAACCTGTTCTGCGGCCTGATCGTGCCGGTGACCTGGTTCCCCGACTGGCTGCGGGCGATCAGCCTGGCCACGCCCTTCCCGAGCATGTTCCAGTCGCCGATCGAGGTGGTGCTCGGCATCGGGACGCCGCTGCTGACCGTCGGCGTCCAGGCGGCCTGGGTGGCCGGGCTCGGCGTGGTGGCCCACCTGGTGCTGCGCGGCGGCCTGGCCAAGGTGGTGATCCAGGGTGGCTGACGGTGTCTCCGCCGTCCGGATGACCGGGGTGATGCTGGGCGCCCGGTTGCGGGCCCAGACCATCTACCGGGGCAGCTTCGTCGGCGACCTGGCGTCCCAGGTGCTGCTCGGGCTCACCGAGTTGGCCGAGATCTACGTGCTGCTGCACAACGCGCCGGTCTTCGGCGGCATGACGCTGACCCAGGCGTTCGTGGTCTACGGCATGGCGGCGATCGCCTTCGGGCTGGCCGACATGGTGTTCGGCCAACTGGACACCATCAACGTCGCCATCCGCACGGGCCAACTGGAGACCCTGCTGGTGCGACCCGTGCCGCTGCTGCTGCAGCTGATCACGGCGGACGTCCAACTCCGCCGGCTCGGACGGGTGGCGCTCGGCCTCGGGGTCTACGTCTGGGCCCTGCTCGCGGCGGGCGTGCCGGCCGGTCCCGTCGAGCTCACCCTGATCGTCGTGGCGCCGCTGGCCGGCACCCTGATCTTCGGCGCCCTCTTCCTGGCCGCCGGAAGCCTGCAGTTCTGGCTGATCGACGGCGACCAGGCCGGCAACGCGTTCACCTACGGCGGCAGGTACGCGGCGAGTGTCCCGGCGGGCGCGCTGCTGCTGCCGGTGCGGGTCTTCTTCACCTTCGTGGTGCCGGCGACCCTGATCGCGTTCGTGCCGGCGGCGGTGCTGACCGGTGCGCCGCTGCCGTGGCCGCTCGATCCGGTGATGGCCTGGCTGGGCCTCCCGGTCGCGGCACTGCTGTGGGCCGTGGTGGGATCGTTGTGGCGGGCGGGCGTCCGTCGCTACACCGGCGCGGGAGGCTGAGATGGCGATCATCGAGGCGCGCGGCCTGACCCGCGACTACCGCCGCCGCGACGGCGTCCTGCGGGCCCTGGACGCCCTCGACCTTAGCGTGGAGCCCGGCGAGTCGATCGGCTACCTGGGCGCCAACGGCTCGGGCAAGTCGACCACCATCAAGCTGCTCTGCGGCATCCTCACGCCCACCTCGGGACGCGTGCGGACCTGCGGGCTCGACCCGGTGCCCCGGCGCCGTGCCCTGGCCCGCCGGATCGGCGTGGTGTTCGGGCAGCGCAGCGTGCTGTGGTGGGATCTCCCGCTGGCCGACAGCTTCGCGATCCTCGCCGCCATGCATCGGCTGCCCGACCGGGTGTGGCGTCCGCGGCTGGCGGAGCTGGTCGGGCAACTGTCCCTGGACGACTTCCTGGCTCAGCCGGTCCGCGAGCTCTCGCTCGGGCAGCGGATGCGCGGCGAGGTGGCCGCCGCCCTGCTGCACGCCCCGGAACTGCTGGTGCTGGACGAGCCGACGATCGGCCTGGACGTGCTGAGCAAGAACGCGCTGCGGGAGTTCCTGCAGGCCGAACGCGCCGAGCGCGGCACGACGCTGTTCCTCACCACGCACGATCTGGGTGACGTGCAGCGGCTCTGCGACCGGATGGTGATCATCGACCACGGCGCGCTCGCCTTCGACGGCACCGCCGGCGACCTGGCCCGGGTGACCGGGGCGGAGCGCGTCCTGGTGGCCGACCTGACCGAACCGTTGGACGCCCTGACCCTCCCGGACGGCGCCCGGCTGGACGCCGTCGAGGCCGGCGGGCACCGCGTCCGGATCTCGTTCCGGCCGGGGGCGGTGTCGGCCGCGGAGCTGTTCGCGGCGGTGGCCGGCCAGGCCCGGGTGGACGACCTCACCCTCACCGAGCCCGCGATCGAGGACCTGGTCGCCCGGATCTACACCCGCCCCCGCGGCCCGGGGGCGCGGGGGCGGGGGTAGGAATTGCGCTGCCAGCGGACGCCCACCGGCGTCCGGGCGGGACGCGACTAGGGTCGGGGCAGAGACTTCGTCGTCGCAGGTTGAGGAGAACCAATGGAGATCAAGGTCGGCATCGTCCAGGGCCCGCGGGAGATCGTGCTGGAGTCCGAGGAGTCGGCGGCCGACGTCGAGGCGGCGTTCACGAAGGCCGTCGCCGACGACGCCGTCCTGACGCTGACCGACGATCGCGGGCGCAAGGTGCTGATTCCGGCGTCCCGGATCGCCTACCTCGAACTGGGCCAGGAGGCGGCGCGCCGGGTGGGCTTCGGCTCGCTCTGAGCGGCGGACGGCCGGTCGGGGCTAGACTACGGCCGAACGCACACCCGATGTGCGTCCCCATCTGCTGTGCGGCCGACGACGACGCCGCCGGGGTGGGTGTCATCCTTCCGGCCTTGCGGCCGGTGCACGTGAGGCCACAACACTGAGCGACAACGCTTCCGAGGCTCTGCAGGACGCAGATGCCCAACCGACTTTCGCCGACCTCGGCGTCATTCCCGAAATCGTCCAGGCGCTGCAGGCCGTGGGCATCGAGCATCCCTTCCCGATCCAGTCCCTGGCGATCCCGATCGCCATCAACGGCACCGACATGATCGGGCAGGCCCGCACCGGCACCGGCAAGACGCTGGCCTTCGGGGTCAGCCTGCTGCAGCGGATCACCCTCAAGTCCGATCCCGGCTACGCCGATCACTCGCCCAAGGGCAAGCCGCAGGCGCTGGTGATGTGTCCCACCCGCGAGCTGGCCCTGCAGGTCGCCGACGACATCGAGGTGGCGTCCGCCGTCCGCAAGGCGCGGGTGCTCACGGTCTACGGCGGCGTCGGCTATGACCTCCAGGTCGGCACGCTGACCAGCGGCGTCGACGTGGTCGTCGGCACCCCCGGACGCCTGCTCGACCTTGTCACCCGCCGTTCGCTCGACCTGTCCGCGGTCAGGGTGCTGGTGCTGGACGAGGCCGACGAGATGCTCGACATGGGCTTCCTGCCCGACGTCGAGCGGCTGATCTCCAAGACCCCGCCGACCCGGCAGACGATGCTGTTCAGTGCCACCATGCCGTCCGCGGTGGTCGGGCTGGCCCGGATGTACCTGAACCAGCCGGTCAACGTCCGCGCCGAGACCCAGGACGCCTCGGTCACCGTGCCCGAGGTCGACCAGTTCGTCTACCAGGCGCACGACCTGGACAAGCCCGAGGTGGTCGGACGCCTGCTGCAGGCCGAGGGCTGCACCAAGACCATCGTGTTCACCCGGACCAAGCGTTCCGCGCAGCGGCTGACCGATGAGTTGACCGAGCGCGGTTTCAGCGTGGGCTCGCTGCACGGCGACCTGAACCAGGCGCTGCGGGAGAAGTCGCTGAAGCGGTTCCACGCCGGCAAGGTCGACGTCCTGGTCGCCACCGACGTGGCGGCCCGCGGCATCGACGTGACCGGCGTGTCGCACGTGGTCAACTACGAATGCCCCGACGACGACAAGACCTACGTGCACCGCATCGGCCGCACCGGCCGGGCCGGCGCCAAGGGCGTCGCGGTCACCCTGGTCGACTGGGCCGACCTGACCCGGTGGAAGGTGATCAACAAGACGTTGGACCTCGGCTTCCCCGACCCCGCCGAGACCTATTCGACCTCGCACCACCTGTTCACCGACCTCGGCATCGCGCCGGGCACCAAGGGCCGGATCGCCCCGCCCAAGGAGGCGGAGCCGCGCAAGCCGCGGGAACCCCGCGAGCGCGGTCCCCGGGCCGAACGGGTGGAGACCGGCGACGGCCGCGTCCGTCGCCAGCGTCGTCGCCGCTCGAGCGACAAGCCCGTCCAGCCGGAGACCGCCACCGAGCCGGTCGGCACCTCCGAGGCGGCCGCCGAGTCGGCGTCCGACAAGCCCCGTCGCCGGCGCCGCCGGCGTTCCTCCGGCAGCAAGTCGCCGCAGCCCGCGCCGGCTGAGTGAGTTCGGGGACGGTTCTCGTTCGTTCGAATTTCGAACGTCGGGGACGGACCATGCGGTCCGAGATCCGTCCCCAACGTGCCGATTTCGCAGCGGAAGAACCGTCCCCGAACGTGCGAACTTCGAACGAAAAGAACCGTCCCCGGTCAGGGGGAGGTGCCGCGCTCCAGGGCGCGCGTGGCCATCCGGTCGGACGGCTCGGCGTCCGGGACGCCGATGGCGCTGCAGTACAGCGGGATCTCCTGCTCGATGTCGATGCCGGCCAGGGTGGCGAGTTCGTCGTCGTAGAAGCCGCCGAGGTTGACGCAGCCGAGGCCGAGTGCGGACGCCGCGAGGTTCAGGTTCTGCATGACGTGGCCCGCCTCCAACAGCGCGTAGCGGTAGCCGCGGTCGCCGTACTTGGTCAGGCTGCGCCCGCCCACGAAGCTGATCACGGCCACCAGCGCCGCCTCGGCCACCCAGGGCTGGCCCATGAACAGGTAGGTGATGAACGCCCGGGGCAGTTCGACGGCGCGCACCAGTTCCAGCCCGCGGGCGGCCGGCACGTAGTGGTACACCCCGGGTAGGAGTCCGTCGACGGCCCGCACCAGCAGGCTGAGCTCCAACGGGTACAACCCTCCCCCGGACGGCACCGGCCGGTCCTGCAGCACCGGCCCACTACGGGATTCACTGCCGTAGCCGGCGCTCAGCAGCGCGGAGAGCACGGCCAGCGGCACCGCGTCGACGCGGAACCGCCGGCAGGACACCCGGCCCAGCAGCGCCTCGTCCAGTCGGACGCCGAGCGCAGGCCCGTCCGGCAGCGGCGTCCAGGACAACCCGCCGTCCTCGCGGCCCGGCACGACCGGCGGCGACTCGCCGCCGGAGGACGCGTTGAACAGCCAGCGTGCCGTGCCGCGGTGATAGGTCCAGGCGGCCGGGGTGTCGTCGGCGAAGCTGAAGTCGCGCATGCTCACGCCAACGGGTGGGGGTCGGGGTTGAGATCGGCCCGCTCGGCCGGACGGTCGCGCAGCCCCCAGCGATGCGGCGCGGTGAACAGCCGCGGGTGGCCGAGCCGGGCCTGGTCGGCGCCGAAGTGGATCGGCTGGAACCCGGGCACGATCCCCCGCACCACCCGGACGCCGAGCGCCGCCACGTCGGGCGGCGTCACGTCCGCCACCAGCACGTCGCCGGCGACCATGGCCAGCGAGGCGACCAGATCCTCCAGCCCGTGGCCGCGCCGCGGCGGGGTCACCCACGCCCGCGGCTCGGACGTCCGCAGGTGCGTCATCCGGGACGCCGCCACCGCCGGATCGGAGTAGAGCAGGTCGTGGTCCTCCAACTCGTGCACCAGGGACGGATCGGCGGCCAAGACGGCCCGGCGCTCCCGGACGGCCGGGTCCAGCAGCCGGGCCCGCAGCGCCGGACGCACCTGGCCCACCTCCAGCACCGCCGAGCGGGCCGCCCGCAGCGCGTCCTGCGAGGCCCCGAGCCCGACCACCGCCGCCGGATCGTCCTCGCCCCAACCGACCGCCATCGCCACGAAGGCGGCGCCGTCGGTGGGCAGCAGATGCACCTCGATCCGGACGCCGCGCCGCCGGTACAGCTCGGCCACCGCGGCGGCGTCCGCGTCGGGCAGCGTCGCCGCGTCGTAGGGCCGGGTGGCCAGCCGGTGCGCCCAGGCGATGCAGAAGGCGTCCCGCTCGATCACCTCCAGCAGTGCCTGTTCGGCGGCGAAGTCCACGGTCGGCCCGGCCGCGAAGCCGTTCGAGGTGGGCGCGAACAGCAGGTCCCGGTGCGGCCAGCGGTTGCCGTGCAGGGTGACCGCCTGGAACGGCACCCACACCTCCTCACCCGAGAGCAACGACCGCGCCGGCACCCAGTCCAGCGGCACGTCGTCCCGGTAGCGGGCATGGCCGAGCCGCTCGGCGTCCTCGGGCGCGAACAGCACCAGTTCGTGCGGATCCAGGCTCACCCCCGGCACCTCGCCCCGCGCACACCGGACGACACGGTCCGGCGTCCAGGTCAGCGAGGCGTACCGTTCCAGCGCCTCGCCGATCGCGCCGTCGCGGGCGGCCGTCGTCGTCATGCCCTTGCCCGAGCAGGTGACGAACGCGTCCTCGCCCTGGCCGAACAGCACGTTCGCCAGCTGGGCTCGGACGATGAACGGCTGCCGCGGCTCCTGCACCGGCTTGGGCACGACGTCCAGATAGCGGATCAGGCCGCACAGCTCGCTGACGCTCCGGGCGGCGATTCCGTCGAAGTCGGTGGTGGCCGGGTCAATGGGTGCCGCCGGCTCCACCGGCGGCGGGGCTTTTTTTCGGCAGGCCGGGCAGTCCGGACGCGGAATCACCGGGTGCCGGGTGGTGCTGCCCTTCAGCTGGTCGAGCACCAGCACGGTGCCGGGCAACTCGGTCGGCAGGGCCGACGTGGTCAGCGCCACCGTCTCGCGCAGCACGACCGCCCAGGCCGCCTCGCGCAGCCCGGGCAGCAGCGGACGACCCGTGCCGGCCCGGGTGCGGTCCCTGGCCTCCTCGCGCGCCATCGCGATCTGGAAGTCGTCCGAGCAGGACAGCGCCCGCATCCGCCAGCACAGGTAGCACGGCCCCTCGCCGGGCAGCACCAGCGGACCCAGGTAGCCGAACGAGCCCTCCAGCGCCACGAACAGCGCGGGTGTTCCGGCGTCCAGGCAGGCCCGGTTGACCCAGGAGCGGACCGCCGTCCACCCCGGATCGACGGCACAGATCACCAGCTCCCGCCCCGCCACCAGCCCGGGCAGGGCCTCCTGCCGCACCTGATCGGGCGGCAGCGTCGCGACATCGCCGATCCCCGCCTGCCGCGCCAGCTCCGACAACGCGGCGGCGTCGGCCCCCTCCGCGATGACCAGCGTCCGGACGGCGTTCAGCCGGCGCGCCAACGCGTCCCGGGTGGCGGCGTCCGTGCTGAGCAGGCTCAGCCAGTCCGGCACCCGCTCCGGCCCGCTCTCGGTCACCATGCCGGCCTCGATCAGCCGGTCCAGCAACCGGGACACCTCGGACGCCGGCAGGTCGCCGAGTCCGGCGAGCAGCGCCGCCCGGTCGGGCCGCGCGGCCAGTGCCGGCAGCAGCCGGTCACGGACGGCCGCCGCGACCCCGCCGTCCAGGCGGAGCATCCCGGCCGGGCTGGCCAGGATCAGGTCGGCGCCCTCGTCGAAGACCTCCAGCCCGGCCGCGGTCGCCAGCCGCCGGGCCGGGGTGTCGGTTTCCACCTGCGATCAGCCGCCGAGTCCGCCGAAGCGCTGCAGGCCGCCGCCGATGATCGGACCCTGGTTGCACGGGCCGCAGGTGCACTCGACGATGCACGGCACCCAGCAGCTCCGGCACACCGAACACACCGTGCTGCACAGGCGCGGCCGGAAGCAGTCGTTGATGCCGCAGAACTCGCCGAAGTCGGCGGCCGCCGCCGACACCTTCCGGAAGGCGGCCAACTCCTCCGCGGTGAACTGCGGCGCAGCACCCGCGGCGACCTGCTTCTCCAGGCTCTCCAGACGTCCCTTGAGTTCGTCGAACTCTTCCTGACTGGCCATGATGTCTCCCATCCTGGGGTGCGGAGCGGGCCGTGCCGCGTCCGTGGCGACGCACGTCGTCACGGCCAAGCCTGTCGGTGCCG
The DNA here is from genome assembly GCA_937863965.1 of uncultured Micropruina sp. Lineage (GTDB taxonomy): Bacteria > Actinomycetota > Actinomycetes > Propionibacteriales > Propionibacteriaceae > Micropruina. Next base: position 2,036 of record CALMIQ010000183.1, on the reverse strand, counting down.
CGGCGCACCGGCAAGGTGTCAGAACTGCGTAGCCAGCGCCTGACCGCGCGAGCCTCACCGCGTCCGCTCCCCTGAGAGGCACACGATGGGAGGGGACGTGCCACGCGCGACGGTTGACCACCCGGCAACGGCCCTACAGGATCGTGGGGGGAACAGCGGACGTCGACAGACAGGGTGGACATGCAACAGGTGAAGGGCATCATCGCGCGCGGCAAGGGCGCACCGGTCGAACTGGTCACGGTGAACGTGCCCGATCCCGGCCCGGGCGAGGCGGTGGTCGCGATCCAGGCGTGCGGCGTCTGCCACACCGACCTGCACTACCGCGAGGGCGGCATCGGCAACGACTATCCGTACCTGCTCGGCCACGAGGCGGCGGGCATCGTCGAGGCGGTGGGACCCGAGGTGCACGACCTGGCGCCCGGGGATTTCGTGATCCTGAACTGGCGCGCCGTCTGCGGCGCCTGCCGGGCCTGCCTGCGCGGGCGTCCGTGGTACTGCTTCGCCACCCACAACGCCAAGCAGAAGATGACGCTGACCGACGGCACCGAGCTCTCCCCCGCGCTCGGCATCGGCGCCTTCCTGGACAAGACCCTGGTCGCCGCCGGCCAGTGCACCAAGGTCGACCCGGCCGCCCGTCCGGCCGCCGCCGGACTGCTCGGCTGTGGCGTGATGGCCGGGCTGGGTGCCGCCCTCAACACCGGCAACGTCGGACGCGGTGACTCGGTGGCGGTGATCGGCTGCGGCGGCGTCGGGGCCGCCGCCATCGCCGGCGCCCGGCTGGCCGGCGCCGCCCGGATCATCGCCGTCGACATCGACGACCGCAAGCTGGCCACCGCCACCCAGCTGGGTGCCACCCACACGGTGAACAGCGCCGAAGCGGACGCCGTCGAGGCGATCCGCGACCTCACCGGCGGCTTCGGCGCCGACGTGGTGATCGACGCGGTCGGGCGTCCGGAGACCTGGAAGCAGGCCTTCTACGGACGTGACCTGGCCGGCACGGTGGTGCTGGTCGGCGTCCCCACCCCCGAGATGCGGCTCGAGTTGCCACTGCTCGACGTGTTCGGACGCGGCGGCGCGCTGAAGTCGTCCTGGTACGGCGACTGCCTGCCCAGCCGCGACTTCCCGATGCTGATCGACCTGTACCTGCAGGGCCGGCTGCCGCTGGACGCCTTCGTCACCGAGGAGATCGGCATCGACGGGGTCGAGGCCGCCTTCGAGAAGATGCACGGTGGCAACGTGCTGCGTTCGGTGGTGGTGTTCTGATGCCGGCACGGATCGACCACACCGTCACCTCGGGCACCTTCTCCCTCGACGGCGAGACCTTCGACGTCGACAACAACGTGTGGGTGGTCGGCGACGACACCGAGTGCGTCGTGATCGACGCCCCGCACGACCTGCCCGCGATCGTGAAGCTGATCGACGGACGCGACGTCAAGGCGGTGATCTGCACCCACGCCCACGACGACCACGTCCGCTGGGCCCCGGCGCTGGGCCGGGTGGTGCAGGCGCCGGTGCTGCTGCACCCCGACGACCTGCCGGTGTGGAAGCTCACCCATGACGCCCCGCCGGAGGGCTCGCTCACCGACGGCCAGACCATCACCGTCGGCGGCGCCACCCTGATGGTGCTGCACACCCCGGGCCACGCGCCCGGCGCCGTCTGCCTGTACGCGCCCACCCTGGGCGTGGTGTTCACCGGCGACACGCTGTTCAACGGCGGCCCGGGCGCGACCGGACGCAGTTTCAGCGACCGCGACACCCTGGTCGCCTCGATCCGCGCCAAGCTGTTCGGCCTGCCCGCCGAGACGGTGGTGAAGACCGGCCACGGCGAGGACACCACCATCGGCGCCGAGAAGGAGGCGCTGGGGAGCTAGGCTCCGCTGCCCCGTCATCCCGGCGAATGCCGGGACCTCCGCTGCCCCACCCGACACCTGCGACGAGGTCCCGGGTCGAGCCCGGGACGACGGGGCGCCCAACCCGCAAACCCTCCGTCGGCGCCGTTGAACCCCCTCCGTCGGCGCCGTTGAACCCCCTCCGTC
>CALMIQ010000182.1 GCA_937863965.1 uncultured Micropruina sp. | reverse complement strand
GGCGGGCTGGACGCCCGCGGCGTCGTCCGTGACGAAGGGGTGCGGCGGCAGTGCGTCGACGCCGTGGCCGCCGAGGCCGCCCGGCTCGGCTGGCCGGAGACCTGGCGCGGGCCGAGCGGCACACCGGGCACCGCGGGGAACATCGAGTGGTTCCTGCTGCTGCGCGGACAGGGCCAGAGTGTCGGCTGCCCCGGATAGGGTGTGCCCCGTGGGAACCAGTCGCTTCGTCACCGTGGCCCTCCACGGCGGCCGTCCGGCGGCGCTGAGTGCGGCGTCCGAATTCATCGCGGGCATGACGGCCCACGGCATCACCTGCCTGATCGGCGACGAACACCTGCCCACCCTCGGGCGGGCGGGGGACACGCTCGAGCTCACCTCCGAAACCGGCCGGAACAGCGAGCTCGTCGTCGTCTTCGGCGGTGACGGCAGCATTCTGCGGGCCGCCGAGTCGGCGTTGTCGCTCGACCTTCCCGTGCTCGGCGTCAACCTGGGCCACGTCGGCTTCCTTGCCGAACTGGAATCTCACGAGGCCGGGTCGCTGATCAACCATGTGGTCGACCGCAACTACACCGTCGAGGAGCGGATGACGATCGACACCGTCGTGACCAGCTACGACGGCGCCGAGCTGTGGCGCTCGTTCGCGATCAACGAGGTTTCCATCGAGAAGCTCGCCCGGGAACGGATGATCGAGGTGCTGGTCCGGGTGGATGGCCGGGCGCTGTCCCGGTGGGGTACCGATGGCGTTCTGCTCTCGACGCCGACGGGCTCCACCGCCTATGCCTTCTCCGCCCACGGACCGGTGCTGTGGCCCGATATCGACGCGCTGCTGGTGGTGCCGCTGTCGGCGCACGCGCTGTTCAGCCGTCCGCTGGTGATCGGTCCGCACTCCACTGTGTCGGTCGAGATCCTGCCCGCCAACGAGACCGACGCGGTGGTGTGGTGCGACGGACGCCGCACCACCGACATCTCCGGCGGCATGGTCGTCACCGCGCAGGTGGGGACGCATCGGCTGCGGCTGGCGCGGATCTCCGAGCGGCCCTTCGTCGACCGCCTGGTGCGCAAATTCGCGCTGCCGGTCGAGGGCTGGCGCGGGGTCGCCGAACGCAACAATCATCATGCTGAGTGAGCTGCGGATCAGCGACCTGGGCGTGATCGCGGAGGCGGTGCTGGAACCCGGACCGGGATTCACCGCCGTCACCGGAGAGACCGGGGCGGGCAAGACCATGGTGGTGACCGGCCTGTCGCTGCTGCTGGGCGGACGCGCCGACAGCGGGTTGATCCGGCACGGTGCGTCGCGCTGCGTGGTCGAGGGCCGCTGGACGGTGGACGAGGCGTCCGCCGCCGAACTCGACGACCTCGGCGCCGAACTCGACGACGACGAACTGCTGGTCGCGCGGCAGATCGGCCGGAGCAGATCCCGGGCGCTGCTCGGCGGGGCCGCCGTGCCGTTGGGGCGGGCGGCGGACGTGGTGACCCGCTGGGCCACCATCCACGGGCAGTCGGAGCAGATCCGGCTCGGTTCCGCCGACCGCCAGCGGGAGGTGCTGGACCGCTACGCGGGCGCCGAGCACGCTGTTGTGCTGGCGCGGCACGCCGAGGCATACGCGGAGCGGCGCCGTGCGGCGTCCGAGCTGACGGAGCTGACCGGGGCGGCCCGTGAGCGCGCTCGCGAACTCGATCTGCTCACCTTCGGCCTGGGGGAGATCGCGGACGTCGACCCCCAGCCCGGCGAGGACGTCGCGTTGGCCGCCGAGGCGCAGCGGCTGCAGGCGGTCGACGAGTTGCGGCTGGCGGCACACACCGCCGGGGTGGCGCTCAGCGGTGACGCGGAGGCGTGGGACGACGCGCCCAACGTCCTCGGCCTGCTCGCGACGGCCCGCAAGAGCCTCGATGCGGTGGTCTCGGACGACCCGCAACTCGGACCGCTGGCGGGCCGGCTCGCCGAGGCGTCCGTCCTGGCCGCGGACGTGGCGGCCGACCTGGCCGGCTACGCAGACCGGCTGGAGGCAGACCCGGCGCGCCTGGAGTGGATCGCCGAACGGCGCGCCGCGCTGCAACACCTGCTGCGCAAGTACGGCGCGTCGATCGCCGAGGTGCTGCAGTGGGCGGCGGACGCGGCCGAACGCAGTGCTGTCCTGGCCGCCAGCGACGACCGGATTGCGGTGCTCGAGGAGCGGATCGCCGTGCTCGATGAGGAGCTTGGGCAAACGTCCGCGGCGATCACCGCGGGTCGGACGGCGGCCGCGTCCGAGCTGGCCGGCCGGGTCCGGGCCGAGCTGGCGGCGCTGGCCATGCCGCACGCCCGGATCGAGTTCGAACTGGCGCCGGCGGCGATCGGCCCACACGGCGCCGACCAGGTCACGCTGATGTTCACCGCCAACCCCGGGTCCAGCCCGGCGCCGCTGGCCAAGGCGGCGTCCGGGGGAGAGCTGTCCCGGGTGCGGCTGGCGCTCGAGGTGGTGCTGGCGTCGGGCGCGACCGGGCAGACCTTCGTCTTCGACGAGGTGGACGCCGGTGTCGGCGGCGCGGTCGCCCTGGAGATCGGACGCCGTCTGGCCCGCCTCGCCGAGCACGCCCAGGTGATCGTGGTCACCCATCTCGCCCAGGTCGCCGCCTTCGCCGACGCGCACTTCGTGGTCGCCAAGGCCAGCGACGGCCGGGTCACCACCAGCGGCATCACCCGCGTCGACGGTGCCGCCCGGCTGGACGAACTCGCCCGCATGATGGCCGGGCTGGAGGGTTCCGCGAACGCCCACGCCCACGCCGCCGAACTCCTCTCGGCGGCCGGGCACTGAGTTCTGGCCGCGCCCCTCGCTCGTCGAGCTCGGCGAGACCCCTGGTCGTCCCGCCGTAGGCCCGGGATCTGGTGGCGGGCGCGGCGCGACGAAGGTCGCCTCGGAGGTGGCGTCCCGCAAGAAGTCTGAAATCGACCACATAGTTGACACGGCACCACGCCCGCCGACCCGGACTGAGCGGAGAAGCACCGAAAGGTGGTGCTGACTCTGTGGTCGATATCAGGCTGATCGCCGGTAGCCCGGCGCTGGGATGAGCGTGTTCGAGCTTCGCGCTCCGGGGGACGGTTCTTTTCGTTCGAGTTTCGCGCTCCGGGGACGGTTCTCCGGGCGTCGGCCCCCGAGGATCGGCCGCCTGGCGCCTGCTCGTCCGTGAGGGTCTCGGCGATGTCGTCCTGCCTTCGGCCGGTGGGTCTCGATCTCGGCATCGTGACACGATGCGCGCTGCGGAACAGGATTCCGGGTCGGGACGCGAAATCGTGGTGCCAACCGGGCACGCCGTCACGATGCCGAGATCGAGACGTCCCCGGCCGCCGCCGAGCCCATCGCCGAAGGAACGCCAGGGAGAGCACTCGCGAGTGACAGGTATGACGGGCCAGGTGGAGCACCCGTGCAGCGGGCCAGATACGCGCAGCTCCGCGGCGGGCCGGGTGGAGCACCGTGCAGCGGGCCAGACACGCGCACCTCCGGGCCGGGTGGAGCACCCGCGCGGGGCGGGCCAGGTGTCGCACCCGCGTCGCGAGCCGGATATGACGAGTCCGTGAACGCGCGCGCCGGTTCGCCGGGGGACGCCCGGCACCTATATGGTGGAATCCCGTGGGGAACGGCACCAGTACCAAGCACATCTTCGTCACCGGGGGCGTCGCCTCCTCGCTGGGCAAGGGCCTCACCGCCTCCAGCTTGGGCAGTCTCCTGGTCGCCCGCGGGCTCCGGGTCACGATGCAGAAGCTCGACCCGTACCTGAACGTCGATCCGGGCACGATGAACCCGTTCCAGCACGGCGAAGTGTTCGTCACCGAGGACGGCGCCGAGACCGACCTGGACATCGGCCACTACGAGCGCTTCCTCGACGTCAACCTGAACGCCGACGCCAATGTGACCACCGGCAAGGTGTACTCCAACGTGATCGCCAAGGAGCGCCGCGGCGACTTCCTGGGCGACACCGTGCAGGTGATCCCACACATCACGAACGAGATCAAGGACGAGATGCTGTCCATGGCCACCCGCGACGTGGACATCGTGATCCACGAGATCGGCGGCACCGTGGGCGACATCGAATCGCTGCCCTTCCTGGAAGCAGCCCGCCAGGTGCGCCGCGACGTCGGACGCGAGAACGTCTTCTTCCTGCACGTCTCGCTGGTGCCCTACCTGGGGCCGTCCGGTGAACTCAAGACCAAGCCCACCCAGCATTCGGTGGCGGCGCTGCGCCAGGTCGGCATCCAGCCCGACGCCATCGTCTGCCGCTCCAACCGGGAGATCCCGGACGGCGTCAAGCGCAAGATCTCGCTGATGTGCGACGTGGACGAGGAGGCCGTGGTCTCCTGCCCGGACGCCCCGTCCATCTACGACATCCCGCGGGTGCTGCACAACGAGGGCCTGGACGCCTACGTCGTCCGCCGCCTCGGGGTCAGCTTCCGCGACGTCAAGTGGCGCAAGTGGGACGACCTGCTGGAGCGGGTGCACCACCCCAAGGAGGACGTCACCATCGGCCTGGTCGGCAAGTACATCGATCTGCCGGACGCCTACCTGAGCGTCTCCGAGGCGCTGCGGGCCGGCGGCTTCGCCAACCACGCCAAGGTGCACATCCGCTGGATCGCCTCCGACTCCTGCGAGACGCCGGCCGGGGCCGCCGCGCAGCTCGGCGACCTGGACGGCATCGTGGTGCCCGGCGGGTTCGGCATCCGCGGCGTCGAGGGCAAGCTGGGCGCGCTGCGGTACGCCCGCGAGAACCAGATCCCCACCCTGGGGTTGTGCCTGGGTCTGCAGTGCATGGTGATCGAGGCGGCCCGCGATCTGTGCGGGCTGGAGGATGCGGCGTCCACCGAGTTCGAGCCCGACACCAACGCCCCGGTGATCGCCACGATGGCCGAGCAGGTGGCGATCGTCTCCGGCGACGGAGACATGGGGGCCACCATGCGGCTGGGCTCCTACCCGGCCGATCTGGCGAAGGGTTCGCTGGTGGCCCGGCTGTACGGCAAGACCCGGGTGACCGAGCGGCACCGGCACCGCTACGAGGTGAACAACGCCTACCGCGACCAGCTGGAGGCCGCCGGGCTGCGGGTGGTCGGCACCTCGCCGGATTCGACGCTGGTCGAGTTCGTCGAATTCGACCCCGAGCGGCACCCGTTCTTCGTCGCCACCCAGGCGCATCCCGAACTGAAGTCGCGGCCCACCAACCCGCACCCGCTGTTCGCCGGCCTGGTCGCCGCCGCCCTGCGCCGCAAGCTGGACACCCGGCTGCCGGTCGAGGAGGCCTGATGTCGGCGGCACCCCGGCTGCTCGGCCCGGGCGAGGCGGTCGACGTCCCGGCCCGCTGGCAGATCACGCAGCACCGGGTGCTCGGCGAGGGTGCGGTGTCCGACTACGTGGACGACGTGGTCGCCACCCCGGACGGCGAGGAAATGCACCGCCAGTACCTGCTGCATCCGGGGGCGGTCGCGGTGATCGCGCTGGATGACGCCGACCGGGTGGTCGTGGTGCGGCAGTACCGGCATCCGGTCGGCTTCCAGTTGATCGAGCCGCCGGCCGGGCTGCTGGACTCGGACGGCGAATCGTGGCTGGGTGCCGCTCAGCGCGAGCTCGCCGAAGAGGCGATGCTGGCCGCCGACGACTGGCGGCTGCTGATCGACATGTTCACCTCACCGGGCTGCAACTCCGAATCGATCCGGTTCTTCCTGGCCCGCGGGCTGCGCGAGGCGCCACGTCCGGACGGCTTCGTCGTCGAGCACGAGGAACTCCACATGGAGATCTGCCTGGTGCCGCTGGCCGACCTGGTCGACGGCATCTACGCCGGGCAGGTGCAGAGCCCGACCATCGTCGCGGGCGTCCTGGCCCTGGAGGCGGCGCGACAGGGCGGCCGGCTGGACGATCTGCGCCCGGCGGACAGCCCGTGGCCGGCCCGCGCGGTGCGCAAGCGGCAACTCGAGGCGATCGCCGAGCTGGCCTGAGGCCATGGCCGCGGAGCACGCCGTGCAGCGGGTGGTCGGGTCCTTCCTCGACCATCTGACGGTCGAGCGGGGCGCGTCACCCCACACGGTCGCGGGCTACCGGCGCGACCTGGCCCGATATTCCGAGTTCCTCGCCGCGCGCGATCGCGATGAACCGAGCGCGGTCACCGAGGCCGACGTGGCGGCGTTCGCGGCCTCCCTGCACACCGGCGACGCCGAGCATCCCGCGCTGGCGCCGAGCAGCGTCGCCCGCGCGCTCAGCGCGGTGAAGTCGCTGCACCGGTTCGCCGTCGACGACGGGGCGGCGTCCGAGAATCCGGCGTCCGGGGTATCGCCTCCGCAGGCCGGACGCCGGCTGCCGAAGGCCCTCGCGCTCGATCAGGTGCAGGCACTGCTGGCCAGCCCGGACGTCACGACCCCGGTCGGCCTGCGGGACGCCGCCCTGCTGGAGCTGCTGTACGGCACCGGGGCGCGGATCACCGAGCTGGTCTCCCTCGACGTGGACGACGTCACGCATCTGCTGCACGACCCGGACGCCGGACTGCGGCTGTTCGGGAAGGGCCGCAAGGAACGCCTGGTGCCGGTCGGGTCGTACGCCCGGGCGGCCCTGGACGCCTGGCTGGTGCGCGGGCGTCCGGCGATGCTGGAGCGGGCCAAGGGAAGCACTCCCGCGCTGTTCGTCAACACCAGGGGCGCGCGGCTGAGCCGGCAATCCGCCTGGGCGGTGTTGCGCGAGCACGCCGAACGGGCCGGGATCACCGCCGAGATCGGGCCACACACCCTGCGGCACTCGTTCGCCACCCACCTGTTGGACGGCGGCGCCGACGTCCGCGTCGTCCAGGAACTGCTCGGTCACGCGTCCGTCGCAACCACCCAGATCTACACGCTGATCACCGTGGAACACCTCCGCGAGGTGTTCCTCACCGCGCATCCACGGGCTCGGTGATTCTGGCGTCACGAGATAGGATCTATTCAACCTATTTCGATCGGAGGGTCGCCATGCTGACCAACCCCGAGCACACGGTCGCGATCAGCGAGGCCAACAAGAATTTCTCCCTGGTCGCCCGCCGGGTCGATGCCGACGGAGCTGTGATCGTCACACGGAACAACAAGCCTGCCTACATCGTCATCAGCTACCCGGCCGCGCGCGAATCGGAACGTGCCAGCAACGAGGACGTCCTGGCGGTCGCACGCCACTACATGGCCGACCATCGGGCGGCCTTCGAGGCACTCGCTCGGTGATCCAACTCGACAGCGGGCATGTCCGCCTCCTGCACGCCTACGCGCTCGCCGAGACCGGCGGAGCGGACGGCGTCCGCGATGAGGCGTTGATCGAAGCTGCGGTCGCCGCTCCCTATGCGGGCTTCGGTGACACCGAGTTCTACCCCACCATCGAAGCGAAGGCCGCTCGGCTCGCCTTCGGCCTCGTCCGCAACCACCCGTTCGTCGACGGCAACAAGCGCGTCGGAGTGCTCGCCATGCTGACGCTGCTCGGCCTCAACGAGGTCTTCCTCGGCTTCACGGACGCCGAACTCGAGCTTCTCGGCACGGGAATCGCTGACGGCAGTGTCGACACCGACGACATCCAGGCCTGGATCGAAGCTCGTGTGAAGCGGCGGATGCAATAGATCAGGTCGTGGCCGGCATTGGAGGACGAGAGCCACGGAACCGAGTGCTCATCGCAGCCGATGCCGGGCCGGCCGCGAAACGAGTCCGGAAGTGTCGGAGCGGGTCTATAGCCTGAGGCGCAGTCGTTCAGGAGGGCCAACCGGTGGAGCACCAGGAGATCGAGACGCTGCGCGAGCGGCACTCGGCGTGGAGGCTGCTGCGGGCGGGGAACGTGTCGCTGGTGCTGGGTTTCCTGGGGCGGCACTTCGTCGAGGAGAACCACGGCGCCACGTCGGCGTCCGTGCTGGCGGCGACGCTCGACGACGAGTTGTACGCGCTGAACACCGACCCCGAGCGGCCGCGCTACCCGAAATCGCCGACGGAATACCTGGACGACTGGTCGGCCGACACCGCCGGCTGGTTGCGCCGGTTCTATCCGCTCGGTTCCGACGAGATCCACTACGACGCGACGCCGGCGTTCGAGAAGGCGTACGCGTGGGTCGCCGGCCTGCGGGTGCGGCCGTTCGTCGGGACGGAGTCGCGGCTGCAGACCGTCGTGGAGTTGCTGCGTCAGATCGTGCACGGCGCCGAGACCGATCCGCAGGCCCGGCTGGCCGAGTTGCAGCGGCGCCGCGAGTTGATCGATGCGGAGATCGAGGCGGTCACGGCCGGCGAGATCGAACCCCTGGGCGGGACGGCGCTGCGCGAGCGCTATCACCAGTTCGCCGGCACCGCGCGCGAGTTGCTCGCCGACTTCCGTGAGGTGGAGGAGAATTTCCGGGCGCTCGACCGGTCGGCGCGCGAGCGGATCGCATCCTGGTCGGGCGGCAAGGGGGAGTTGCTCGCCGACCTGGTCGGCACTCGGGCGGTCATCGACGGTTCCGACCAGGGCCGCAGCTTCCAGGCCTTCTACGACTTCCTGCTCTCCGAGGCGCGGCAGGCCGAGCTGTCCGACCTGCTCGACCGGGTGCAGACGATGGACTCCCTCGCGCCCGACCGCCGCTTGCGGACGGTGCATCACGACTGGTCGGACGCCGCGGAGCGCACCCAACAGACCGTGCGGCAGATCTCGGAGCAACTGCGCAGGTTCCTCGACGACCAGGTGTGGCTGGAGAACCGGCGGGTACTCGACCTGGTCCGCGCGGTGGAGGCCGCGGCGCTCGCCTGCCGTGACGCCCCACCCGGCATCGGCATGGAGGTCGACGAGCCGGGCATCGCCATCGCGCTGCCCTTCGAGCGGCCGCTCTACGATGCGCGTCCCGCCACCCGCGTGGACAGCCTGATCGACCCGGACGCCGAGGCCGACGTCGACGTGGCGGCGCTGTTCGCCCAGACGTTCGTCGACCAGGCCCGGCTGGCGACGCACATTCGCACCGTCGTCCCGCCGCGCAGCACGGCGTTGCTCAGCGACATCGTCGAGCTGTACCCGATCACCCAGGGGGCGGCCGAGATCGTGGCCTACCTCGCGCTCAACGAGGACGACCTGACCGTGGCGATGGACGAGAATGACCAGATGCTCCTGGAGTACGTCGCCGACGATGCCGCCGACGACGAAACCGGCGAGGGTGAGGGCGGCGATCGCGTCCGCCGCGTCCGGCTGCCGAAGGTGACGGTGACACGCCGGTGAGGAACGCGGAGGAGTACACGGTGGGCGCCGCGATCATCCGGCTGATGCGCGGGGTGGTCTACCGCGAAACGGACGAGGACAGCTGGCTGGCGTTGCAGCACCAGGGCGCGCCGATCCGCGACCACTTCGCAACCATCGGCCTGGACGTCGTGGTCGACGACACCGAGGGGTATGCGTACCTGCGGTCCGTCGCCGACAACGAAGAGGAGCAACCGCTCCCGCGGCTGGTGATGCGCCGCAGCCTCACCTACAACGTCAGCCTGCTGCTGGTGCTGCTACGGAAGCGACTGGTCGAGTTCGAGACGTCCGGCAGCGAGGGCAAGCTGGTGCTCGGCCGCGATCAGATCGTCACGATGCTGCGGCTGTTCCTCGCCGACTCCACCAACGAGGCGCGGGTGATCGACACCGTCGATACCACCATCCGCCGTGCCGCCGAGTTGGGGTTTCTGCGTCCGCTGCGGGGGCAGCCGGATCACTGGGAGGTGCGCCGCATCCTCAAGGCCTACGTGGACGCCCAGACCATGTCCGACTTCGCCGCCAAGTTGGCCGACTACGCGCGGTCGGGCTCGAATGGGCAGCGCTCGAACGGGTCGGACGCCGCCGGGTCGAGGGTCGCCGAAGCTGCCGAGGGCGGTGAGTCCGATGACTGACGCACTGTTCTCGACGGTCGAACTCGGCAACGCACCGCGCTCCGGCTTCCGGCTGCAGCGCGTCGAGGTGTTCAACTGGGGCACGTTCGACAAACGGGTCTGGCGGCTGAACCTGGCGGGCGAGACCAGCCTGCTCACCGGCGACATCGGCAGCGGCAAGTCCACCCTGGTCGACGCGGTGACGACCCTGCTGCTCCCGGCGCACCGGATCTCCTACAACAAGGCCGCCGGGGCCGACTCCAAGGAGCGGACGCTGCGCAGCTACGTCCTGGGGCACTACAAGTCGGAGCGCGTCGAGGCCACCGGGTCGTCGAAGCCGATCGGGCTACGTGACCAGCGCAGCTACTCGGTGATCCTCGGGGTCTTCGCCAATGAGGGATACGGCGAGACCGCGACCCTCGCGCAGGTGTTCCACCAGCGCGACGCGAACGGTCAGCCGGACCGGTTCTTCGTCACCACCGACGCCGCACTGTCGATCGAGGGCGACTTCACCGGATTCGGCACCGACCTGATCGACCTGCGCAAGCGGTTGCGGGCGGGTGGCGCCGAGATCTTCACCGTGTTCCCCGACTATGCGCGGTCCGTGCGCCGCCGCCTCGGCATCAAGTCCGACCAGGCCATGGAGCTGTTCCATCAGACCGTCTCGATGAAGTCGGTCGGCAACCTCAACGAGTTCGTCCGCACCCACATGCTCGA